>NZ_KV805083.1:0-90770 GCF_001811515.1 Corynebacterium sp. HMSC076G08
ACGACACTGCTACCAAATAGCCGGTCGCAACAATACATGTCGTTCACGGTAAATAAGCGCTAAAAAATTGAATTATTTGAACTCTATTTACCGTGGGCGTAGTAACCCAAGGCTTAAGCCTTAACCCGTCGACTCGTTCCAAAAGAAAAGGCTGGTCAGAGTTTTCTGACCAGCCTAAATTTTGTCGGACTAACAGGATTTGAACCTGCGACCCCTACACCCCCAGTGTAGTGCGCTACCAAACTGCGCCATAGTCCGCCGCCGCACCATTAGGTGCAACTGCTACAGATTACACCAGCGGTATTCGCTTCGACAAATCCCAGTTCAACCTTTGTTTTAGCGGCAGCTAAAACTCTCCGGCGGAATAGACCCACTGCCCGTTTTGGCGGTGGAAAGAGGAGCGCTCTCGCTGCGAGCCCTTCGCGGCCCCCTTGTAAAAGGCTTCGAATTCAACGATGCCGGTCTGGTCCAAGGGGCCGCCGGCGACGGTGTCGATAATGTCGAGGCGGTAGAAGCGGATGCCGGTTTCGGCGAGGTCGAGACGTTCCGGGCGGGTTTCGGGGTCCCAGGTGCGCAGCAAATAATCCTCGTCGCCGGTGACGAAAGCGCTGAAACGCGAGCGCATCAGGGTCTCCGCTGAGGGGGCGGGTGTGCCGGCATGGTAGCGCGAGCAGCACTCGCCGAAGCTTAGGCCGGTACCGCAGGGACAGCGGGCGGCAGGGTCAAGTGGGTTAAGAACAACCATGGGCGGCTTATTCTGCAGTGGTTGCCACGGTGGTGGCGATGTCCACAGCGAGGAGGGAATCGATGGTGGTGGAAGCGGCGGCGTCGGCAAGCGCGCGTTGTTGATCGGCGCTCAGAAAGCCAGGAAGCGTCACCGTACGTGTGAAACGAGATTCGGATTCTTGGTTAACCCTGACAGATACCGCTTCGAGCACCTTCGCGTCGATTTTCTGCGCCTTGCCTGCTTCTTTGATGGCCTGAGTGCTTGCCGTAGCCACTGCGGACATAAGAAGGCCTTCCGCGGTGAAACCTTGGCCTTTGCCGCCGTTCTTTTTCGTGCGGTCAGCGCTCACCGATCGGTCATTGTGGCGCACGACGACGCCCATCCTGGTTCCAACTGCCGGAATTGCAAGCGCGGAGTCCTCAGCAACTGGGGTGGGAATGTTCTCCGGAACAATAAACTGCTCCGCCCAAGCCCCGATGAGGTCGGCGGCACGGGCTGCCGCGCCCTGCTTAGTCACCAGGTGATCGGCCTTATCCAAGGCGACGAGGGACTTGGGATAGCGCGTGGTCCGGAAAATATTTTGTGCGTTATCAATGCCCACCGTTTGATCAATGGGGGAGTGCAGCACCATGAGGGGCTTGCGCAGGCGCGGAAGATAGTCCTCCGGGTTGGTCTCAGCGAGGTCTTCGAGGAAGAGGCGCGAAATGGTCAGCGCCCGGCCGCCAAGGGTGACCTCGACTTCACCGTTGGCGTCGACCTCGCCGATCTTGTCGGCGTAGTGCAGCACGGAGTGTGCAGGATCGAAGGGGGCGCCGATGGTGGCCACAGCCTTGAGGGAGCGAATGTTGTTGGCCGCGGCCAGAGCGGCAGCCCCGCCCAGTGAATGGCCCATGAGTAGCTGTGGTGCGGAATAGTTGTGTGCTAGCCAGTCGGCAGCAGCCTGGATATCGGCAACATTCTGGCTAAAGCAGGTGTCCGCGAAATTTCCTTCGGATTGGCCTAGGCCAGGAAAGTCAAAGCGTAGGGTAGCGATGCCAAAGTTAGTCAGCTGCTTGCTCACACGAGCGGCGCCGGGGGTATGGCGCGAACCGGCAAAGCAGTGCGCGAAGATGGCGAAGGCTTGCGGAGGGGAGTCAGGGAAGTCGATGGTTCCGGCCATCGCGGTACCGGTGCTGGAGGGGAGCGACACGTTCACGGATTGCATGTCCGTAAGGATATAAGGGCGAACGCACGCTTGCGAACCGGGGTTGACTAGAGTCGATAGAAGACCTGTATGACGCACAAGGATGGAGGAGTGCTCATGGGCGCATTCGATTGGTTCTGGAAGGCAATGGGCGCGCAGTCCGAACGCAACAACAAGAAGTCGAAAGCCGTTGTGACGGCCGCAGATTCCGCGGTGGAGGATATCGCGAACCTGTCGGATGCTGACGTTGCCGCCACTGCGCGCGCTTGCGTGAAAGACGGGGGAATTGCAGATAAGTCTCGTTTCCTCGCGGCATTGGCCGTGGCGAGCGAACGCAAGCTTGGCATGCGCCCGTTTACTGTCCAGTCCCAAGCCGTTCTCCGCTTGCTTGAGGGTGATGTCATCCAGATGGCCACCGGTGAGGGAAAGACACTGGTGGGTGCCATGGCCGCGACTGGTTTCGCGCTCACCGGCAAGCGCGTGCACTTGGTGACGGTTAATAATTATCTAGCGGCGCGTGACGCCGAATGGATGCGCCCACTCGTGGAGTTCTTTGGACTCACGGTGGCTTCCGTGACGGAGAAAATGGGGCCGGAAGAGCGACGCGGGGCTTACCTTTCCGACATCATTTATGCGCCGGTTAATGAGCTCGGTTTCGATGTGCTGCGAGATAACCAGATCACCTCCCGGGAGCAGACGGTGCAGGCGCGCGCGGAGGTGGCGTTGGTGGATGAGGCCGACTCGGTGCTTGTCGACGAGGCCCTCGTCCCCCTCGTCCTCGCCGGAAATCGGCCCGGCGAGGAGTCCACGGGCCACATCACCAACGTGGTCTCCCGCTTGCGCGAGGAGCAGGACTATGTCATCGCGGAGGACGGCCGCACGGTGGCGCTCACCGATGATGGTGCGGCGCGAGTCGAGCGGGAGTTGGGCATTGACTCGCTGTATTCGGAGGAGAATATCGGCTCCGTACTGGTGAAGGTCAACTTGGCGCTACACGCGAAGGCGCTGCTCATCCGTGACATTCACTACATCATCACGGACGGAAAGCTGCAGCTTATCGACGCCTCCCGCGGCCGCGTGGCCGAGCTACAACGCTGGCCGGATGGACTCCAAGCAGCGGTGGAGGCCAAAGAAGGCCTGGAGGTATCAGAAGGTGGGCGCATCCTCGACACCATTACGCTGCAGGAGCTCATGCGTCGCTATCCCTTGGTCTGTGGCATGACGGGCACCGCGGTGGAGGCCACCGACCAGTTGCGACAGTTTTATGACCTGCACGTCTCGGTCATCGACCGCAACAAGGAACTGCAGCGCTTCGATGAAGCAGACCGCATCTACGCGTCTGTGGACGAAAAATCGCGCGCCATCGTCAACGAGATCGTTGCGATCAACAGCACGGGTCAGCCGGTCCTCGTTGGTACCCACGATGTCGCGGAGTCCGAGGACCTCGCTGCAGCTTTGCGTGAGCGCGGCATTACTGTCAACGTCCTCAACGCTAAAAACGATGAGGATGAGGCGCGCATCGTCGCGGAGGCAGGCGACGTGGGGCGCGTGACGGTGTCCACACAGATGGCGGGCCGCGGCACCGATATCAAGCTGGGCGGCGCGGACGAAGCTGACCGCGACGCGGTCGTCGAGAAGGGCGGTTTGGCAGTACTTGGCACCTCGCGGCACCGTTCCTCGCGATTGGATAATCAGTTGCGTGGCCGTGCTGGCCGCCAGGGAGATCCGGGAATGTCGCTCTTCTTCGTTTCCTTGGAGGACGACGTGGTCCAGCAGGGTGGGGAAGATGAGTCCCTGTCGGCTCGGCCAAATGTCGATGGCCTCATTGAATCCAAGCGAGTCCGAGACTTCATCGCACACTGTCAGCGGGTGACGGAAGGCCAGTTACTGGAAATTCACGCGCAGACGTGGAAGTACAACCAGCTGCTGGCGGATCAGCGCATCATTATCGATGAGCGCCGCGCCAAGCTGCTCGACACTGATCAAGCCTGGCAGGAGCTTGCTGAGCGAGCGCCCGAACGCGCCGCCGAGCTTAGCGACGTCCCCATGGAAGCCCGTGAGCGCGCTGCGCGCGAGATCATGCTCTACCACCTCGACTTAGCGTGGGCCGACCACTTGGAGCTGATGGATGACGTGCGTGAATCCATTCACTTGCGTGCCATTGCCCGTGAGACCCCCATCGATGAATACCACCGCATCGCGGTACGCGAATTCAAGGATTTGGCGCAGCGCGCGGTTGATGACGCCGTCGATACTTTTAAGACCGTGCTTATTGATGCCGATGGTGCGCACCTAGAGGATCATGGACTGTCCCGCCCGAGTGCCACCTGGACTTATATGGTTTCCGATAATCCATTGTCTGGCGGCGGAAATTCCGTGCTCAAAGGCATAGGAAACATTTTCCGTTAATGTATTTGTGGAGAGGCGACTCGCGCGCGCAGCGGAGTCGCTAATATGGAATGAGTCAACATCGATCCGACCCTTCGGAGGTAAAAATGAGCGAGAATACCGGAACGCCGGAACCGCAGGCAGAGACTACTTCTGTCTTCCGCGCTGATCTTCTTAAGGAGATGGAAAACGGCACCGCGGCGGGCTCCGACGCCTCCGTTGCTGGTGCTGAGAACCTGGCTGAAGGCCAGGCCCTGCTCGTCGTGAAGCGCGGCCCGAATGCTGGCGCGCGCTTCTTGCTTGATCAGCCGACCACCACCGCCGGCCGCCACCCGGAAGCGGACATCTTCCTCGATGACGTCACCGTCTCCCGCCGCCACGCAGAATTCCGCGCCAAGGATGGCCAGTTCGAGGTCGTGGACGTCGGATCGCTCAATGGCACCTACGTCAATCGCGAGCCGCGCAATGCGCAGGTACTGGAAGTAGGCGACGAAATCCAGATTGGTAAGTTCCGCCTCGTCTTCATCGCCCCTAAATAGGGCAGTACCCGTCAGCAAGGACGAAGCGGGGGTACGAGGGGAGCAGCCGGTCTTGCTTCCTCACTGTGCCTGCCCTTTGTCAAAGTGAATCCGCGTAGAAAGCAGTAGTAGTCCCATCGTGAGCGCTCAGAAGTCCACCGCAGCTGCAGCAACAGCATCTTCGGCGGCCAAGAAGACCAAGCAAAAGCCCATGTCTATTGGCGTAACGCTGAAGCACGTGCAGAAGCAGTTCCCGGACGTGACGGTGTCGAAGATTCGCTTTTTGGAATCTGAGGGTCTGATTACTCCGGAACGCACCGCGAAGGGCTACCGCCGCTACTACCAGAAGGATCTTGACCGTCTGCGCTACATTCTGACCGCGCAGCGCGATCACTACACGCCGCTCAAGGTTATTCGTGAGCAGCTGGAGGCGATGGATTCGGGGCAAGTAACCGCCATTGTCTCCTCCCAGGCTGAGGCACTGATCAGTGCCGAGCAGCTGCGAGCACCAGTGGTGACCAGGCTTACCGACGCCGACGTGGCCGACCAAGCCGGGACCACGCAAGAAAACATTGCGGAGCTGGTCTCGGTGGGGCTCATTAAGCCGGATCCGGCGGGATTCTTTGACACGGATGACGTGTCTATCGTGTCGGCGGCTGTCGCCTTAGAGTCCTTCGGCTTTGAGGCACGGCAATTGAAGTCGCTGCGCAATGCCGCCCGCCGGCAGGCAGACATGATTTCGCAGGTGGCTTCACCGGTGGCGCATTCGAAATCTGATACGGCCCCGCAGCAGGCAGAAGAGCTCTCGCAGCAGATGGCGGCGCTTGTTCTGTCCCTTCATGGAACGCTGGTCAAGACTGAGCTGCGGGACGAGTTCCGCCCGTAGCGGAATAGAGGGCTGCTCTGTCAATCGCCACGCGTGAGGAAAGTGTGGAAAAGTGGGTGCCATGACTGCAGAAGTATTGAAATTTTTAGGAATCCACCCCGTCGGCCCCGAGAATAACTTGTGCGCCCTCTTTTACTGGGAAGAGGCAGACCGGCACGTACCTGTGTGGGTCTCGCCTATTGATGGAGCCCGCGTTCTCCAGGTGCTGGAGCGCCATTACAACGCGCGGCCTAGTACCTATGAACTCCTGATTGCCTTCGCCGACCAGCTTGATGGGATCGAGCATATTTGTGTCTCCGAGTACCACAAGGGCGCTTTCATGGTCGACGTGGTCGACGGAACAGGTGAGGAGCACGACGCCCGCATCTGTGACGCCCTCGTCCTAGCAGATCACTACGGGGTGCCCATCCGGTTTGAGAAGGAGGTGCTCGAGGAGGTCGCTGTTTACATTAGCGATGAAGACCTTAAGGAGTACTACGGTCTCGAGCGCGAGGCTAAGTCCCCAGAGGCCTTCCCGGAGAAGAGGTCGCGCGATTTTCAAGAGATGGCGGCCCGGCAGAAAGCCCAGGAAGACGATGACTTTGAGCAGCTGATGCGTGATTCCGGCATTTCCGAAGAAGATTTGCTTGGGGGCGACTCGCCGGAAGATGAAGACTAAGGCCCGCGCATCCAGCTGAGCTTCGTACGTAGAAGGGTAGCGGTCGGCTCGGCATACTTGCCAGCACAACAGACTAAACACAGCGGCACCGTTTCTGGGTGCCGCTTTTCTTGTCATCAGCGATTTTTTTAATGACACGCGTGTGACTAATGATGACAAAGTGACCAAAGAAGTCTAAAGTTCTACTAGAGGTTCACGAAGGGCGACCCTTGACGTGGTCGCTGACGTGGCCTTTAATAGAAAAATAGAACTCCCCTCAAACATCACTGGAGTAATTACGTGAGCAGTAAAAACAACCGCACCGAGTCCCGCGCCCTGCCGCTCGATGACGCCGCAACGAACGGCTACGTCCAGGAATCCCTCTTCGACGTCGGACCGGACGAGGAGTTGGGCTACCGCGTGCCCATCGCGTGTCAGGTAGCCGGCATTACCTACCGTCAGCTGGATTACTGGGCACGCACCGACCTGGTCAAGCCCTCTATCCGCACCGCGCGTGGTTCTGGCTCCCAGCGTCTGTACTCTTTTAAGGACGTATTGGTGCTCAAGATTGTCAAGCGCCTTCTGGACACCGGTATTTCTCTGCAGAACATCCGCCTCGCCGTGGAATCCCTGCGGGATCGCGGCGTTAATGACTTGGCGGAGCTCACGCTTGTCTCCGACGGCACCACGGTCTATGAGTGCCGGTCCAACGATGAAGTCATCGACCTCCTCGCCGGAGGCCAAGGCGTATTCGGTATCGCCGTACCTGGCATCCTTAAGGAGCTCTCCGGCACCATCACGTCCTTCCCGGCCGAGCGCGTCGTGGAGGAAGAAGAGACTGACATCGTTATTGGCCTCGACGAGCTCGCTGCTCGCCGTAAGCGCAGGAGCTCTTAAACTCGCGCCACTCGCCGCCGCGTCTTTCCTGCACTGCTGCTCACGTCAGTGCCCTGGGGGAAAGATGCGGCGGCTTTCTGCGCTTTGGGAGCGCACGCCGCGGACTCGCTTTGCACGAGAGCCCGCGTCTAGCGTGCGCCGACTGCGGCCGAGATGGCCGTTGCATTGTCTTGGGCATCGGATGGATCTGCGACCGTGCTGTAGGAATCAGCCAGCTTTTCGAGTTCAGCATCCTTCTCGCCGTTACCCACGTGCACCACGCTCAAGCTCACTCCTTCGCCGCGGGCATTCTTTACGGCTTCGGCGAAGGCAGCATCATCCATATCTTGCTGCGTGCCGGTGGTTACGAGCAGAACGCGTGTGTCCTTGCCGCTTTCAGCCACCTGGTCGGTTGCGTTATCCAGTGCGGCTACCACAGCACTGCGGGTTTGCGGAATGCCACCCGTGCCAAACATACCTACGGCATAGGCAACGTTATCGGCATCCCCATACGACACGTTTTGGCGGTAACCCACGGTTGCCGAGGCGGAAAGAGGAGAGGAGTAGTTCCAAAGGCCCACCTGGCTTCCCTCCCTGCCGGCTGCCGACGCCGCCTCAGCCACACCCTGGCTTACCGCATCGAAATATGGCGTGAGGTTCTCGGACGTATCCAAGAGGAACAAAGTATTCGGCGCAACCTGTGCCTCTGCGGCCTTTTCCTCCGAGCTGGGGGCGGCCGACGTCGATTCGGTGTCCTTCGCCGTTTCCGACGACGCAGGCGCGGCCGAGGTTGTCGCCTCTGCAGTAGAGGTCTCCTCCGTCTTAGCTGTAGTTGATTCTGCCGCCACCGTTTCACCGGAATCGGAATCGTTTCCGCGGAAGAGGAAGAACCCTCCGATAACCAGCGCCAGCACCGCTAAAACGGCCACGATGATGACCCACGGTGCAAATGCGTAGTTATTCTTTCCATCCGAGTGCCGGGCCATCTCTTTCCTTCCGCGCTGGTTTCGCGGGGCGGCACAGCGCGCCCCGACGGGTCACATCAATGGTTCCTCATTGTAGCGGGCAGTGCGGCGCGAATTTGGGAGACAAGCCGCGCGCGGAGGGGCTCGGCGGCGTCGGCAAGCTCGCGTTGGCGACGCACGTACTCGGACTTTCCTTCCGCCGTTTCGATGGGGACGACCCCAAAGCCCCACTCTCGGCAATCGTAGGGTGACGCTTCCATATCAAGTGTGCGTGCTGCCACGGCTAGCCGGAAGGTGTCGAGGAACAACTCACCCGGCACCAATGGCCCCAATTTCCACGCCCATTTATACAAATCCATAGTCGCATGGACGCAGCCAGCCTGGTCGTTCTCCGGTTGCCCCTCGCGAGTCAGCACCGTGAGGTTGAGCGGGCGCGCGGGCTCAGTGAAGAAGCGGAAGGCATCGTAATGCGTGCACTTGATGCGGTGCCTATCGACGACCTCATTCGTCCCTTCCGCCCCTAACCGCAGCGGCAAGTCATGGCGAGGAGAATCGGTGTGGTAGACCATGGCCCATTCGTGCAGGCCAAAGCAATCGAATTGGGTGGGGTTATGCGTGGTCTTTTCTAGCAGATTCAGGATGTAACGAACGGTGCTACCGCGGCGTGCGAGGAAGGCCTCAGTGTCCACCGTGACGCCCTCATCAGTGCGGTGGTAGTAGTTCCACTGAGCATGTGGGACCTCGCCGGCCAGAGTCACACCGACGCCTGGGTGCCAACGCCGCAGGTGTGACGGGCGGACGGGGTAGTACTCGAAAAGGAAGTCGTAGACAGGGTGATACGAGCCCGGGTGGCGGTAGCGGGTGAGATACTCGTTGGCCGCCTCCTCGTGCATGGTCATCCGGGTTTGCCAGGTTTTAGGCTGGAGAATCATCTCTGACCTGCGTTGCCCCGTCGGCGGCGCTGGTTACGGCTACCCGATCGCCGCCGCGAAGGCTGCCGTTCGGACTGACTCTGTGGCTTCTTCTTTGATGGTTGCTGGTGTGGTGGGCCGAGCGGCTCGCCCTTGGGCTTGCGAGCTCCCGTCATCTGGGCAAGCTCGGGACTGCTGGCTGGGTTGGCGCGGTCACTGATGTCGAGGTCGGTGTGCGCAACCCCGGCCTTCGCGATGAGCTTTGCCACCTCATCGCGTTGCTCGTCGGTGACGAGCGTGACTACGGTGCCGGAGTCGCCTCCGCGTGCAGTACGGCCCGAGCGGTGCAGATAGGCCTTGTGTTCAGCTGGCGGATCGACGTGGACGACAAGGGAGACGTCGGCGATGTCGATACCGCGGGCAGCGATATCGGTGGCGACGAGTACCGGAACGCTGCCGTCTGCGAAGCCCTCGATGGCCTTGGTACGTGAGCCCTGGCCCTTATCGCCGTGCAAGGGCAGCGCGTTGATTCCGACGCGGCGCAGCTTTTTGGCCTGCCTGTCGACGCCATGCTTGGTTCGCATAAACATGATGGTCTTGCCCTTGCGTGCGCCGAGGCGAAGAACGACGTCATTGCGGGCCTCGCGGGTGCCGATGAAAATAAGGTGGTGTTCCATCGTATCGACGGCTGCCTCGACGGGGGCGGTGGAGTGGGTGACGGGATCGTGCATGAACTGGTTGACCAGCTTGTTGACTTCGCCGTCGAGGGTGGCGGAGAAGAGCAAACGTTGACCATCGACCGGCGTGAGCTTGAGCAGCTTGCGTACCTGGGGGAGGAAGCCCATGTCCGCCATCTGGTCCGCCTCGTCGAGGGCGGTGATAGTGACGTGGTCGAAGAAGAGCTTGCCCTGGTCGATGAGGTCCTGGGCGCGTCCCGGTGTGGCAACGAGCAGGTCAACCGGGCGGGCAAGCGAGCGAATGTGGTTGTTGATGTTGACACCCCCGACGACTGCCAGTACCCGCAGTCCCAATGCTGCCGCGGGTTCTTCTAAGCGCTGCTGGATCTGGGTTGCCAGCTCGCGCGTCGGTGCTAGGACCAGCCCGCGCGGGTGGGCCGGACGCGACACCCCGGACTCCGCCAATCGGGCCAGCATAGGGAGACCAAACGTAAAGGTCTTTCCCGAGCCTGTGGGGCCACGGCCGAGGACATCCTTGCCGGCGAGGGCGTCGGGAATAGCGGCTTCTTGGATAGGGAAGGGGGTCGTGATGCCCTGTTTGTCTAAGATACGAACAACATCGCGGGGGAGGCCGAGTTCGGCGAAAGTAGTCATCGGGTAAAAAGTCTAGTGCTCCGGCCTGCCAGACCGAAAAGCATTACAGCTACCGGTGGGGATTAGGCCTCGCATCCTGCATTTTTAGGGTTTGTGTGACGTGGTTCTCTGTTAAATTGAGCGACATGACGAATCCATTCGACAACTCTCAATCTCAGTCTCCTCCCCGCGGGTTTGGCCAGAACCCGCACCACGTCCAACCTGGGCACAACCAAGCGCCTCCCGGTTTTAATGGGCAAGGCCAAGGGATGCCGCAACCGCCACAGAAGAAGCCCGGTTCGAAGAAAGTGTTGTGGATTGTTCTAGCAATAATCCTCGGTCTTATTCTGGTTACAGGGCTCGCTCTTGTGGCGGCGTTTTCTGCTTTTAAGGACTTTGCCGCTGGATTGGAAGATGGGCCAGGAGAGGTCGCTGCCTCTGATGCCGGCTATTGGGAGCGCACGATTGACGTCGATGATGTTGACGCTATCCGAGAGTCCGAGGTGCCAGCGTCTGTTCCTACACCTCTGGCTGAGCTGACGTCCGAGTGTTACGAAGATACGTCCTATTTCGGTGAGTCAGCAGATCAGGGCTACGACGCGCAGTGGGTCCCGACGATTTCCTGCCTCTATGGGGCCGACGGTGAGTTTGTGGCTCAGTACACCGAGAATCAGGAAGCCATTCGCGACGCGGAGCGCGTGGGGCTGCAGGAATCCGTTGTGGATTACACATCCGCTCGCGGTTCCCAGATCGCAATTTTCGGACAGGATGAGGAATTCGTCATGGTGGAAGTGCTCGAGGGTCGTAACGCGGTCATCGAGTACGTGATGGGTGGTTACGACCCGGACGAGGTGGTGACCAATTACGGCGACCTTGCCAGCTATCTGGTACAAGCGGGGATCCTCGACGAGACGCCGGGGCCACCGCCGGTCGACGCCTAGTTATACGCCTATGCTTGACGATGTCCCCGTCCCACACTCACCATGAATCGCCGCTGTGCCCAATGGCCGGCCGTCGTTGTGCGGGATCGCCGATATCCCCGTCAGCATGTCTTGTCTGACGGGTTCTTCTATCGGGAGCACCTTTGTCGCAGGTTACCGGCGCTTTTTGTGTTTGGTGGCCGAGTGTTAGCTGCT
The DNA here is from genome assembly GCF_001811515.1 of Corynebacterium sp. HMSC076G08. Classification (NCBI taxonomy): domain Bacteria; kingdom Bacillati; phylum Actinomycetota; class Actinomycetes; order Mycobacteriales; family Corynebacteriaceae; genus Corynebacterium; species Corynebacterium sp. HMSC076G08. The sequence goes on from NZ_KV805083.1 coordinate 11,538, forward strand.
GTCGGGTGGTGGGTCCGGTGGCTGGGCTGGCGCTGTGGCTGCTTTTTCGGCGTTGAGTCTGGCGACTGCTTCTTGGTATTCCGGCATCGCGGTAATCGGTGCACCCCACGGTGGGATGAAGCTAACCCCGGTATTGAGTCGGTACATGTAGCCACGCCCGGTGGGCCTTGAAGGGTCGTCGTCGTTGATGCCGTTGTGGTAGGCGCACAGGAAGGTGAGGTTTTTAATGTTGGTGTAGCCACCCGCCTGCCACGGCACTAAATGATGGACTTGGCAGTAGTCAGCTGGCTTATTACAGCCGGGTCTGGAGCAGGTGTGGAATTCCGCATGGAGGGTAAGGCGTTGGTTGAGGTTTGCTCCACGCGATAGCCGCCAGGTGTTGATGGGTCCTTCAACAGGGTGGACGATGGTGGCGTAGCCGATTTCGGCAAACTTGTGGGTTAAGAATTCAGCGCCGGTCATGCGCGCACCGTTGGTGAGGTTGAGCTCTATTTCATCACCCTCGCCGTTGATGATCTGGTCCAGCTCATTCAACGTGACGATGACTTGGGTGCGCACGGCAGGCTTGGTGCCGGTGGCTTGGGTGAAGAAGACGTCGTTGGCGGCTTGAAGCAGGTCGGTGTTGTTGGTGGATTCTAGGACTGCGCGCATGTTGGCAATCGTGGTGGCATCGTCAGTAATGGAGAGCGTGTTAGGGCCCTTCGGATCTGTAGGTGATGCGCACGCCTGGTTTGGCGGTTCTTTTGCGTGTGAGTTCTTTCAGCCGCGCGGTGGCAACGGTGGGGATGTGGTGTGCGGGTGTGGCGGCGAGTTTGGCGCGGAGGTTCCACGCATCCAGGGTTTTCTTGACTTTTGAAACGTAGGTTTCAATCAGTGTGAGGGTGCCCAGGCTGTGGCGTTGTTTGAGTGCTGCTTGGCGGGCTTTGCGTTGTTTGCCTGTAAAGCGGGTGGGGCCGAAGTACACCTGGTGCAGGCCAGCAAGCTCGGCAGCATCAAAGGCATCCGCGCCGAGCGCGCGGAGCTCATCGGGTGTGCCAGGTATGTTTTCCACCAGCGCAATCCCCGAGTTGCGAAGGCGGAGGTAGGTTTCGATATCCCCCATGGGCACGAAGATTAAACCAGCACCCGCAACCCTGCAACCGGAGGAACAAAACTCCTGGTTAGCGGGGTAGTGGGGCTGGTACGAGAAAAGCCCCTCAGGTGAGGGGCTTGGCAACTACATCTCGGTGAGTGAGCGGTCACCCGACCATTCGATGTGGAAGGTGCCCTCGCGGTCCACGCGCTTGAAGGTGTGGGCGCCGAAGAAATCGCGCTGGCCCTGAATCAAGGCCGCAGGGAGGCGCTCGGCGCGCAGGCTGTCGTAGTAGGACAAAGAAGAAGCAAACACGGGTACCGGCAGCCCCAGCTGGGTGGCAGCCACAACGACGCGACGCCACGGGTCAATCAGGTTTTCCAGCTCACCCTTGAAGTACGGGTCCAGAATGAGGGCCGGAAGGTCGGCGTTATTGTCATAAGCCTCACGGATACGGTCGAGGAACTTCGCGCGAATGATGCAGCCGCCACGCCAGATGGTGGCCAAGTCGCGCGGGTCGACGTTCCAGCCGAACTCGTCCGAACCAGCCTTGATCTCATCAAAGCCCTGAGAATAGGCAATGAGCTTTGCGGCATAGAGCGCACGGCGAACGTCCTCGACGAACTCCGCCTTGTTCACGTTGAGCTCGGTGATCGTACCGGAGGGCAGCTGCCCCTCTTGGGCGGCGGCGCGCTGCGCGGTGGCCGAGGAGAGCGCACGCGCGAACACGGATTCCGCAATGCCGGTGATGGGGACGCCAAGCTCGAGGCCGTTAATGGCAGTCCAGCGGCCGGTGCCCTTCTGGCCGGCGGCGTCCACGATGACGTCGACAAGCGGGGCACCAGTGTCAGGATCGGTTTGCGCCAGCACCTCGGCGGTGATCTCAATGAGGTAGGAGTCCAGGTCGCCGGCATTCCACTCGCGGAAGACCTCAGCGATTTCAGCCGGTTCCATGCCCGCGCCATAGCGAAGGAGCTGGTAGGCCTCGCCGATGACCTGCATGTCGGCGTACTCAATGCCGTTGTGCACCATCTTCACGAAGTGCCCCGCACCATCCGGGCCGATGTGAGTGACACACGGCGTGCCGTCCACCTCAGCAGCGATGGACTCCAGGATCGGCCCCAGAGTTTCCCAGGACTCGGCCGGACCGCCAGGCATGATGGATGGGCCGTTGAGCGCGCCCTCCTCGCCACCGGAGATACCCGCGCCGACGAAGTGACGGCCCTTAGCTGCGACCTCCTTCTCGCGGCGAATGGTGTCCGTGAACAAGGCATTGCCACCGTCGATGATGATGTCGCCCTCATCCATGGCCTCGGTGAGCTGGTTAATGACGGCGTCGGTAGCCGCGCCCGCCTGCACCATGATGATTGCCTTACGCGGGCGCTCCAGGGAGGCCACGAAGTCCTCAACGGTCTCGGAAGGGATGAAGGCTCCTTCATCGCCATGCTCGCTGATGAGCGCGCGCGTCTTCTCCGGGCTGCGGTTGTAGACCGCGACGGTATTTCCGTTGCGGGCAAAGTTGCGCGCGAGGTTGGAGCCCATGACGGCCAGGCCCACAACACCAATCTGAGCGAGATCTGTCTTTTCAGCAGTTTGAGTCATGTCAACCATCCTACGTCACCGAAATCCACTAACCTGGTGTGGCATGAAACACTCTGAAATCTTCGAAAAGCTCGTCGCAGTATCCCAAACACGGCCGCTTAACGCCGAGGAACTGCAGCTCATTAATTCTCACCCGCAGGGCCTAGCCGGGCTCATCGGTTTGCGTTTCACGCGCATTTCCGCTGATGAGATTCGCTCCGAGGTTGACGTTGTTCCGGATCACCACCAGCCCTGGGGCGTGGCGAATGGAGGGCTTTTCTGCACGATTACGGAGTCCACCGCATCTGTGGGCAGCCTGATCCTTGCGGGCAAGCCGGTTGTGGGCGTGAACAACAACACAGATTTCCTCAAGCCCGTTGCCGAAGGCACCGTCACGGCTGTCGCTACGCCGCTGTACAAGGGCCGCCGCACGCAGCTGTGGGAAGTGAAAATCAGCCAGGGCGATGTACTCCTCGCTGCTTCCACGTTGCGCACCATGGTGGTGCAATAATCCCTACAACCAGTTGTTGCGCCGGAACCACCACCACATTCCGGCCACCACCAAGATCATGAGGCCAATTGCCCCGTAATAGCCCCATGCGAAATGCAGCTCCGGCATGATGTCGAAGTTCATTCCATAGATACCTGCTACAAGTGTTGGCGCTGCCCACATGCCAACCACCGCGGAGATCGTGCGCATGTCGGAGTTCTGCTGCATGCTGATCTTGGCCACGGAGGCGTCGATAAGCGAGGTCAAGCGCTCATCGAACCCCGACACGTGGTCCTGGACCACCAGCTGGTGGTCGTTGACGTCGCGGATATAGGAGCGAATCGTCTTCGGAATGAGATCCTTGTGGTCCGCTACCATCGCCCGCAACGCTGGGGAAAGCGGCACGATCGCGTGCTTCATCTCCAAGATTTCGCGCTTGAACATGTAGATACGGTCGATGTTGGGCAGCGAATTCGGAGTGAAGATTTCTTCTTCTAATTCGTCGACCTCGATGGCGATGAGGCGGCAAATCTCCGAATAGCGGTCCACCATCATGTCCAGGATCTTCCACGCCAGCGAAATAGGACCCTGCTCGACGAGGTCTTGCTCATCCTGGATCACATAGGCGAGATTGGGCAGCTTGGCGGAGTGGCGCACCGTGATAATGAACGTGGCACCAATGATCATCTGGATTTCACCAGTGGAGATAATTTGGCGCTTATCGGCGACCTCGTCGTGGTCGCGGTAGTTCACCGACCGTGCCACCACGAAGAGCTGGTCGTCGTAGCGCTCCAGCTTGGGACGCTGGTGCGCCTGGACGACGTCCTCGACGATGAGCTCATGGATGCGGAATTCAGCCGCTACCTTCGTCATCTGCGATTCGAGCGGCTCGTGCAGGCCTACCCACACGAAGCCGCGGCCGTATTCTTCCACGGTTTGCAGCGCGCTGTGCGGGGTAAACTCACCCGGCAGCGCCTCGCCGTCGATGAACACTCGGCAGTGCTCAATGGCACGCTCGACAGGCACGGAAAAACTCGGCGTATTATTGTCCGAAGTGTTTTTCTTGCGTGGCTTGAATGGTGACGGTACAGATGGCATCGTGTCTCAGCCTCCTTCGCTTCGTATAGGCGTTTTATCAGAGCGGCTAAATCTTACACCTCTAAAGGCCTATACTCGTTGTCATGCCTACCTGGAAAGAAGTAACTGCTGCGAACCCCGCCCATTCCCACAACTTTGCACGGAAATGGAAGACGCTGCGGGCCCAGGGTAAGGATATCGACGGGGAGGCCCGGCTTATCGACGCTATGAGTGAACGCCACTCCCGCGTCCTCGACGCCGGCTGCGGTTCCGGACGGCTCGGCGGCGAGTTGGCCAAGCGCGGGCATACCGTAGTGGGCGTGGACGTCGACCCGATTTTGATTGAGCACGCGGTGAATGATTATCCGGAGGCCCGCTGGGAGGTAGGTGACCTTTCGGAAGAGGAAATCCCGGAGGGCAACTTCGACATCGCCGTGGCTGCGGGCAACGTCATGACTTTTATCGCCAACGAAGGGCGCGAGGCGGCCTTGCGCAACGTGTTTAACGCGCTTCGCCCCGGCGGCCGCTTCGTCGTCGGTTTCGGCGAGGGCCGCGGCTGGGGCTTTGAGGAGTTCCTCGAACTGGCCCGCGCGGTGGGCTACCGAGTCGATTTCATTTTCTCCTCGTGGGACATGAAGGTCTTTAAAGAGAACTCCACCTTCATGGTGGCCGTGCTTACTCGTCCAGGTGCCGATCTGCTGGGCTAACTTTGTTTCTCCGCAGCCAGGCGCCGGAGCCGGTGGCCGTGGTCAACGGGCCCGTGTCCGTGTCCGACGTGAAGCGCATCGGCATGCTCAATCGCCTCGTGGAGCCACTCGGTGGCCCAAACCAGTGCTTCGTCGAGGGATTCGCCCGCGCCCAAACGCGCCGCTAGGGCTGAGGACAGCGAGCAGCCCGTGCCGTGCGTGTTCTTCGTATCAATCCGCGGGCAGGGCACGCGCGTGATATCGCCGGAAGGACTTACGGTCGCGTTATCGGCCTCGGCACCATCGAGGTGACCGCCCTTGACTACGACCCACGTGTCATTCTCGCGGGCCCAGGTGGTTGCGACAGAGAGAGCGTCATCAAAGGTGCGCGGTTCTGCTACGCCCGCGAGGACAGCGAGTTCCGGCAGGTTGGGTGTGACCACGGTCGCGCGGCGCGCCAGCTCCCGTACGGCGCGCTCCGCTTCCGGCTCGAGCAGGCGGTCACCGCTGGAGGCGACCATGACCGGATCACAGACCACCGGCACTCCCGCGGGGAGGGAAGCGATGAAGTCGCTCACCGTTTCGGTGATAGCGACGGATCCCAGCATGCCGATCTTGACGGCGTCGATAGTCACGTCGTCCTTGACGCTTGCCAGCTGCTCACGCAGAAAATCCACCGGTGGGGTGTGGATAGCCCGTACGCCCTGCGTATTCTGCGCCACCAGGGCGGTCACCACGGCCATGCCGTAGGCCCCTGCCGCCTCAAAGGATTTGAGGTCGGCGTGAATTCCCGCCCCTCCCGTTGGGTCGGTGCCAGCGATGCTGAGGACGCGGGGCAGCGCAGGTTGGCGCACTGTTTTCTCCTTAATCTAGGCTTTTCTTCCGTCTACCGTACATGGGCAAAGAAAAAGGAGAGAGGATAATTCCTCTCTCCTTTTTAAGACGCGTAAGACCTAGTGGAGGTCGCGGTCAATCACGTTGCGAGCAACGCGCTGCTGCTGGGTGATCTCCAGGTTGCCGCGGTCGCGCGAGAAGGCGTTGAGAATCCAGTGCAGCGCCACGAGGGTACGGCTGCGGAAGCCAACGATGTAGAAGATGTGCAGTCCGAGCCAGGAGATCCAGGCCGGGAAGCCAGCGAACTCGGTCTTGCCCAACTTGACCACTGCGTTGAAGCGGGAAATGACGGCCATGGAGCCCTTGTCGAAGTACTCAAACGGCTCGGCCTCGTTAGCGGTGGACTCCTCATCAATCTTGGCCTCGATGAGCTTGCCCACGTGGTTGCCGCCCTGGATGGCCACCTGGGCCACACCCGGAAGGCGGTTGAGGGAAATCATGTCGCCGACGATGTAGACGTTCTTGTACTCACCAACCGTGAGGTCCTCGTTTACGGAGACGCGGCCGGCCCGGTCTGCCTCCACGCCTGCCTGGTCGGCAATAAGCTTGCCCAGCGGGGAAGCGGCGACACCTGCAGACCAGATCTTGGTCGCAGCCTCGATGGTGACCTGTTCCTCGGTCTTCATGTTCTTGTAGGTGACGGCGTCAGCGGTGACGTCGGTAACCATGGCGTTGAGGCGCACGTCAACGCCCAGCTTCTCCAGGGTGCGCTGAGCCTTGCGGCCGAGGCGCTTGCCAAACGGAGGAAGCACCTGCGGCGCACCATCCAGGAGGTAAATCTTGGCGGAGGAGGAACCAAAGTTGGAGTAGGTGCCAGCGAAGGTGCGCTGGGCCAGCTCGGCGATCTGGCCGGTGAGCTCAACGCCAGTCGGGCCAGCGCCGACGATGACGAAGGTCAGTAGCTTTTCACGCTTGGCAGGATCCTCTTCCAACTCAGCCTTCTCGAAGGCGGAGATGATGCGGGAGCGGATCTCCAGGGCGTCGTCAAGCGTCTTCATGCCCGGCGCGTGCTCGGCAAAGTGGTCGTTGCCGAAGTAGGACTGGCCAGCGCCGGCGGCGACGATGAGGGAGTCGTAGCCGTAGGTGCGAACAGCGCCGTCAAGTTCTGCGGAGACGGTCTGTTCCTTGATATTGATGTCAGTGACTTCGCCGTTGACGAAGTTGACGTTGTCCTGATGGCGCAGGAGCTGACGCGTGGACGGGGCGATTTCGCCGGCGGAAATGACGCCGGTGGCTACCTGGTAGAGCATCGGCTGGAAGAGGTGGTGGTTCTTCTTGTCGATGAGGGTGATCTCAACATCCGCGTCCTTGAGCTTCTTGACGGCGTTGATGCCGCCGAAGCCGGCACCGATAACAACGACGTGGTGGCGGCCGTTACTAGGGCGGTGGGGAGTTTGCGCCATGGTGATTGAATACCTTCCTGAAGAAAGCTTGATTATTTTACCCGAGTCAGTCTAAACCTTTCTAGCGGTACATGCATACTTTATGGGTTATTAACTGGCTTTTTGGGCCGCGCCTCCACCTCTTCGTGGCCCGCTGGTTTTACTCTAAGTAAATACGTGTGTGCGATGAGGAAGGCTGGCTAGAGCGTGTATTCCCACTTGGCATCGATTGACGCTGCGACGTGGCCCGGCGTAGCAACCGTGCCCTCACCGCGTTTGCTGCGCTTTACGGGCGGCCGGACTGAAGCGGAGTTTGCGCAGGCCTGCGCCAAAGCAGGGGTGGAGCTGGAAGGCGAGGAGCCGGATCTGGCTGTGCTTCACGACGCCCTCTTTTCCCGCATCGCCGATTCGGGCTGGCTGGGCCTGGCTGAGTCTTATATGGCAGGGGAGTGGACGACGCCCGATTCCGATCGCTTGGTCAAGGTTCTCCTGCGGCTGTTGGGGGTGGGGTATCGGCCGAAAGCGAAGGAACTGGCGGTCGAGGCGTCGAGCCCCGGCGAGCTGCCCCTCGACGTGGTGAAGCTGTACGCGGGTGACTCCTTGAGCCATTCGGGCGGAATTTTCGCTAGCGGCGTTCCCACCACGGTGCGCGAGGCGGTCCGCAGCTATAGCGCACGGGTGGGGAGCAAGGAACCCAAGGAGCACTTCGTCGATGTGACGAGCGTGACCGAGCCGACGCATACGGACCGCGAGGACTTGGGTGATGCACAGCGCCGCGCTGCACAGTGGCTTCTCGATGCCACCCGCACGGGCGCCGGCACACATCTTCTGGTGTACCCGGCGACTGGTCTGCAGGTAGCAGTACAAGCCGTTGCCCGGCGCGCCACAGTTGACGTCCTTACAGGCGACACAGAGCAGCAGGCGCTGTTCGACGAACAACTGCTTCTCGAAGGCGCCGCCGACTCTGTCCATGTGCAGGGCATCGAAACGGCGTTGCCCAATCCGAAGAAGTGGCGCGGGCGCTATGACGCGATTGTCAGCGTAGAGAAGTTAGAGACGCTATCGCCCCCCGAGCGCCGCCGCTACGTGCAGATGCTGGATCGCTCGCTGGTCAGCGGTGGGCGTGTGGCTGTGGCCTCGTTGTTCGCCACCGACGCGTTGACCCCGGCCGCTCGGTCCGCGATTCAGGTTTTGCGCGCCTATATTTGGCCCGGATTGGACTATCCGACGATCGAGGAGACACACCGACTCTTCGATAGGCGTTCCAACCTGCGCATCATCGCTCAGACCCACACCGGAAGCCACTACCTGGAAACGCTTCGCTACCAGCGCAGTTTCTTCGATGGGCGGCGACGCGAAGCGGCGGCAGCGGGCTTCGACCAGGTTTTCCGCCGCCTCTGGACCTTCCAGTTCGCTCTCCGCGAGGCGCTGTTCACCTTAGGAATGCTGGATGCCGTGCACGTGGTGGCGACGCACCGCAACCGCGGAGGCCGCCGTTAGCGGTCTACACTGGGCGGCGCCAGAAGCACAACCACTTTGCGGCCCGGAGGGAAAGAACATGGCAGACCGCACAGGAATTATCGCGCACCGAGGGTATAACGGATGGTTCCCGGAGAATACGTACCGTGCCTTCGAGGAGGCTCTCAAGCTTGAGGTGGCCGGTGTGGAGTGCGACGTCAACCTGACCAAGGACGGGGAGGTAGTGGTTATCCACGACCAGACTGTGGATAGGACGTCGGACGGCACAGGCTCTGTCGGTGACATGACACTGGAGGAGCTGCGCACACTCAACTTTGGTACCGACGAGGATCCCCAACGCATTCTGCTTCTCGACGAACTGGTGGACCTCATCGAGTCATACCCCGGAAAGCAGCTGCTCATCGAGACGAAGCACCCGTCTCCTTTCGGGGCGCGACTCGAAGAGTCGGTGGCCGAAGTCCTACGCAACCGACATCTCGATGCCGATCCACGGTTCAGTCTGATTTCCTTTAACCCTGAAGCAATTGCGCGATTTCGAAACCTATTGCCATCCCTGCGCTCCTTTCTTCTTTTGGAACCGGATGCGGGACTACCAGATTCCCTCGAGGGCGCTTCGGGCTTCGGGCCTTCCATTCGCCAGGCGCGGTTGGACGCTGACTTCTTTGCAGACGTCGACAGTCACTCCTACGTATGGACGGTGAACTTACCGAAGGACATGGAGTGGTGCCGTAACAATGGGATAGAGCTCATGGCAACGGACTTGCCAGAGCTAGCACTCGACGTTGTGCGCTCGGCGAGTTAGCGCCAAGCTACGCCCGTGGCCGTTGTGTTCATCCCCGAAAAGGTCTAGCTGGAAAGATGGTGGCGCTTTCTTGCCCGGGAGTTTCTATGGAGTTCTTTCTCCCGTGCTTTGTGTGACGTACCCCACGCACAGGGAGGGCTTTTGGGGGCTAGGCTCCTGGAATTTTCTTTTTGTTTATTCAATCAAAACGTTGAGTAAACCTTCTGTTTACTGCCTTGGTCTAGTTTCTTCTGCATGGCAAAAACCATCCCCGCGAGCGGGCGAACGGCTGCGATCCCTCCTGTTAACGAGAAGCCGATCGTCTCCGAGGAGTACGCGCGCCACCCACGCAAGCGAAAGCTTGACTGGCGCCAGATCGGCCTAGCGGCATTGCTGATTGGCCCGAACCTTCTACTTCTCATTCTTTTCACCTATCGACCACTGGTCGATAACATCCGCATCTCTTTCTTTAACTGGAATATTTCATCGCCGACGATGACTTTTGTCGGTCTGCAGAACTACATCGACTGGTTCCAGGCGCCAGATACTGGACGCGTGGTGTTCAACACTGTCGTCTTCACCTTCTTCGCGGTGGTCGGTTCGATGGTTCTGGGGCTAGCGCTGGCATTGCTTCTGGATCAGAAACTGTTTGGCCGTGCGGCTGTGCGCTCAATGGTTTTCGCGCCCTATGTCATCGCTGGCGCGGCGATTGGCGTTGCCTTTCAGTTCGTCTTCGATCCTAACTACGGGCTCATTCAATACTTTTTGGGTCTTATCGGGGTCGATGTGCCGAACTTCTACCAGCAGCAGAACTGGGCACTGTTCATGATTACGGTGACCTACGTGTGGAAGAACGTGGGCTACGTTTTCGTCATCTATCTTGCTGCCCTGCAGGGGCGCCGCCGCGATCTCGATGAGGCCTCTGAGATTGACGGCACTCCGGCCGTGCGACATTTCTTCCGCGTGGTCCTGCCACAGCTTCGCGGTACCACGTTTTTCCTGTTAATCACTGTGCTGCTCAATTCCTTCCAGGTCTTCGACATCATCAACGCGATGACCGGCGGTGGACCGTTTGGTTACGGAACCTCCACGATGGTTTTCCAGGTGTACCAAGAGACGTTCATCAACAACCGTGCCGGCTATGGCGCTGCCGTGGCCACCATCATGTTCCTCGTCGTGCTTGTCATTACGGTGCTGCAGATCAAGTTGCAGGAAAGGATGGATAAGTAAATGTCCGAAAAACGCGCGATTCCGGCTTCTATCAAGGTAGGGCTCCCGCAAGCGAAAGGAGAGCTGCCGCCGGTTCCTGGTTCGCAGTCCCTCGCAGCACCAGTCATCACCGAGGCCCAGCGCAAGCGTAAAGGTGAGCCGGTTGATCACGGTCATCCAGCAACGAAGGTCGTCGGCTACATTGCCTTGGTACTGACAGTGCTGATGATTATGGTGCCGCTGTACTTCATCTTCATCACCAGTTTTAAGTCTTTCCAGGATGTGTATTCGGATCCGATTTCCTTCTGGCCTAATCCTTTTAAGGCAGAAAACTATTCCTATGTCTGGCAGACTTCTGGCTTTTCGAGCTACCTGAGAAACTCCATCATCATCACGCTGATTCTCACGGTGGTGGAGGTAGTCCTCGGAGTGCTGACTGCCTATGCCTTCGCATTCATTCGCTTCCCCGGCCGAAATCTGCTTTTCTTGCTTATCATCGCCTCGCTGATGGTGCCCAACCAGATCACCATTATTTCCAATTACTCGTTGGTTGCGTCATGGGGTTGGAGAGACACCTACGCCGGAGTCATCATCCCGTTGGCGGGCGTGGCGTTCGGTGCCTTCCTCATGCGCAATCACTTCCAATCATTGCCCCCGGAGATTCTCGAGGCCGCGCGCATGGACGGGGCAGGATTCTTCACAACCTTGTTCCGAGTGGTCCTGCCCATGTCGTGGCCAACGCTGTCCGCGTTCGTCCTGATCACCGTGGTCAATGAGTGGAACCAATACCTGTGGCCTTTCCTGATTACGGATACACCGGCTGCAGCCACCCTTCCGGTGGGCCTAACCCGCTTGCAGGACGCGGAAGGCGTGACCAACTGGGCGCCGGTGATGGCCGGCACAGTGCTGACAACCCTGCCCATGATCATCATCTTCCTCATACTCCAGAAGCCGATGATTAAGGGCCTGACTGCTGGAGCAGTCAAGGGCTAGCCTGCCTGCTATCCCGACGCCCAACTCGAACAAGTCCCCTGAACTCTTCACTTCTCAAGGAGAACCTCCCCATGTCTCGTAAGATTTCTACTCGTATCGTTGCCGCCTGCGCGGCACTTCTCACCACAGCGTCCTTGACCGCCTGTGCAGGTGGTTCGACCACCGCAGGGAACGACTCAAAGGACGGCGGAGACGCCAACACCATCACCTTCTGGTCCAACCACCCGGGTTCTTCCCGTGACATAGAGCAAGAGCTCATTGATGAGTTCGAGAAGGAGAACCCAGATCTGAAGGTCGAACTGGTTACCGCAGGTTCCAACTACGAGGAAGTTGCACAGCGCTTCAACGCTGCCCTCGCAGGTGGCGACCTTCCCGACGTCCTCGTTGCTTCTGACGTCACGTGGTTCAACTTCGCGCTGAATGAGGCCACGACGCCGCTCGATGAGCTGTGGGAGATGAACGACATTGACTATGAGGGCTACGTCGACACCCTGCGCGAAGACTACAACTACAAGGACAAGCACTACGGCGTTCCGTACTCCCGCTCCACGAACCTGATGTACTGGAACACCGATGACCTCAAGGCAGCTGGACTTCCTACCGACCGTGGCCCGAAGGACTGGGAAGAGTTCGACGAGTGGGCCACCAAGATCAAGGACAAGCTCGACAAGCCGGCCGTCACCGTTCCGGATGGATCCAACTACCTCGACTGGTACTTCCAGGGCATGATTTGGGCCTTCGGTGGCTCTTACTCTGATGAGTGGGAACCGAACTTTACGTCGAAGGAGTCCATCGAGGCTGGCAAGTTCTTGCAGGACCAGGTCAAGGCCGGTCACATCGAAATCTCCACTGACCCGACCGTAGCCTTCGGCTCTGGCAAGGCCTCTGGACTGCTGGAGTCCACTGGTTCTCTGGGCGGGCTGAAGGAGACGGCGACGATTCCATTCATCACGACCTACCTGCCAGGCCCTGGTCCTTCGGCAGCCACCGGTGGTGCTGGTCTGGCCGTGCCGGCTGGAATTTCTGACGAGCGCAAGGCTAACGCGGTCAAGTTCATTGACTTCCTGACGAACACCGAGAACACGATCAAGTTCTCCCAGAAGACGGGCTACATGCCGGTGCGCAAGGACGCCCTGGATGATCCGGAGGAGAAGAAGTTCTTGGAGGAGAACCCGAACGCCCAGACGGCAATCGAGCAGCTCAACGAGAACACCAAGCCGCAGGATTACGCTCGTGTCTTCGTGCCGGGCGGCGGACAGCGCATCGGTGGCGTTCTTGACCGCATCACTGTGGGCAATGAGGATGTGGAGTCCGCATTCGGCGACCTGCAGAAGGAGACGCAGAGCGTTATCGACCGCGACATCACCCCGAAGCTCAAGTAACACTTCGGATCGTTTGAAAGGACACCATGGCTACTGTTGAATTCCGTCAGGCTTCCAGGATTTATGACCCGAAGAAGCCACCGGCGGTCAGCCGCATTAACCTCGATATCAAGGACGGCGAGTTTCTAGTACTCGTCGGACCGTCTGGTTGCGGCAAATCCACGACATTGCGCATGCTCGCTGGCCTTGAGCCAATCGACGAAGGCCAGATCTTCATCGACGGGGCCGACGTTACCGAGACCCGCTCGCGGGACCGCGATGTAGCCATGGTGTTCCAGTCCTATGCGCTGTACCCCAACATGACAGCACGTCAGAATATGGCGTTTGCATTGCAAAATGCCAAGGTGGATAAGGCAACCATCGAAGAGCGCGTGAGCTTCGCTGCGAAAATGCTGGAGCTGGAGGACCTTATCGATCGCAAGCCCTCCGCAATGTCGGGTGGCCAGCGCCAGCGTGTGGCCATGGGGCGCGCTATCGTGCGCCAGCCCAAGGTCTTTCTCATGGATGAGCCCCTCTCCAATCTGGATGCGAAGCTCCGCGTATCCACGCGTGCGCAGATCCTTCAACTGCAGCGCGAGCTCAACACCACCACGGTCTATGTCACCCACGACCAAACTGAGGCAATGACCATGGGGGATCGCGTGTGTGTCCTCAAACAAGGCATTATTCAGCAAGTCGCCCCGCCTAAAACACTGTACGAGAACCCCGGTAACTCCTTCGTCGCGACGTTCATCGGTTCGCCGGCTATGACTCTCATCGACAACGTCCCCTTCGTTGACGGTCGCGTTGTCAGCGGCAAAGACCAGGCGCTGGACTACTACATGCCACAGGAACAGGCCGCGAAGGTGGGAGCGGATCACGTCCTCGTTGGTGTGCGCCCAGAGAATTGGGAAATCATCGGCGTCAACCAACCAGGTGAAGAGTATGGGATACCGGTTAGGGTCGATATTGTGGAGCACTTAGGCTCCGAGCTGTACGTCTATGGTGGCCGCGAAGAGTCGGCCAATGACGGGACCGTGGTCCGCGGTGACCGCATCACGGTGAAGGTGCCGCGCGGCATTGACGTGCACCAAGGCGACACGATCTACCTGCGCCCGATGAAGGGCGGGTGCGTGTTTTTCGCCCCGGACACCGAAATCAATTACGACTATCTCTAACCCGATCTGTTGCGCCGGTGGCAGAGCTCCCGCTGAGGAGTATTGCCACCGGCGCGTTGCTTATGGAGTGACGACCGGACGGGAGGCCCGCTCCAACAGCACTGCGATTGATTCATAGGTCCGCCCGGAGATCATCTCCAGGCCCATCTCGCAGGTGCGGTTATCGGAGACGAAGGCGTCGAAGTGCTCCGCGTCGAGTGAAGCACGCTCCTCGCGCGTGGCGGACTCGACGAGCTCCGGGTGCAGCATGACGCGGTCACCGGCGGAGCCACAGCACATCGCGCCCTCTGGGACTTTGGCAGAACCGCAGAGGTTCGCCAGGTCAACCAGGGCCTGGCTCATGCCCATGTGGTCAGTCGAGCAAGTTGGGTGGACTGCGATGGAGCCCATGTTTTTCACGATGGGCAGGTGCGGGGCGATTTCATCACGGAGCCATTCCACGACATCGAGGATGCGCAGATCCTCCCAAAGCTTGCGGTCGGCAGGGGAGAGCACCTCAGGAACCGAATCGAGCAACCCGTGGGTGCAGCTGGCTGCATCAACCACGATGGGCAGCTGGCCGTGCTCCGACCAGTGCCAGAGGTCGCGCACAATCTTTTGAGCTTGGTACTCAAACCCTTCCTTGTAGCCCTTGGAGGACCACGGTGTGCCACAGCAATCGCCGGCGACATCCTCGGGGATCCACACCGGCTGGCCAGCCCGGCGTCCGAGTTCCACGATGGCGCGCGGGAGGTCGACCGAATCCTTAGCCGCACCGGCTGGGCGGCCGAAGATGCGGTTGATGCAGGCAGGGAAGTAGAGCGCGCCAGCGCCCTCGCGCGGGGTTTCCGGCAGACGCGATGCGGCCTGCGGAAGCGGCCCCGGGACGGTGGGCAGCAAGTCGGGTGCTACCACGTTACGTGCCATGTTGGCGCCCAGCTCGAGGGGCTTGTGGGGAATCTTGTTGGCGGAGATGATGCCAGCGCGGGCAAGCTTTTCCACCAACTCCCAACGCTGTGCCGTCGTCAGTGCCACCTTCTCGCGGGCCGGGGTGGCCTGCTGGGCGCGCAGCTGCTTCATCACTGCGCCGGTGTCGATGCTAATCGGGCAGGGGATAGAGCAGGTGCCGTCGGCGGCGCACATGTCGACGGCGTCGTACTGATACTCCTTCTGCAGCTGCGCCAAGACCTCTGAGCCTTCTTCCTGCCGGGCCATCTCGCGGCGCAGCACGATGCGCTGGCGCGGGGTCACCGTGGCGTGGCGGGAGGGGCAGACAGGCTCACAGAAACCGCATTCCACACACGGGTTGATCTCTTCCTCGACCTTGGGGAAGGACTTGAAGTTTCGCAGGTGGATGGTCTGGTCCCGGGTGAGCTTCACGTTCGGCGCCAGGATGCCCTTGGGATCGATCATGTTCTTGACTTCCCAGAACAGCTCGAAGGCCTCCGTGCCCCACTCGTGCTCCAGGAAGGGGGCCATGTTCACGCCGGTACCGTGCTCGGCCTTCATCGAGCCCTGGTATTTGTCAATGACCAGCTCGGCCAAATCATCCAAGAACGCGGCATAGGATTCGCGCTCCTCCTCAACGTCGAAGCGCGGGGTAAAGAAGAAGTGCAGGTTGCCAAAAGCAGCGTGGCCCATGACCGACTCCGGGTAGCCGTACTTGGCCTGCAAGTCCAACAGGTCCGCTGCGGCCTCACCGACCTGGGAAGGCGGGAAGCAGACATCCTCGGTGATGTAGGCCGTGCCGTTCGGGCGGTCTGCGCCCAGCAGGCCGTACAGGCCGTTGCGCAGCTCCCACGCGCCGCGCATGCCTTCCGCGGTGGTGAGGAACTCGAGGGGGCGCAGTAGTGGGGCGTCGGCAAGCACGGTGCGCAGGCGATCCATGGCCTTGTCCAGATCTGCCTCGTCGCTGCCGCCGACCTCGACGAGGAGTGCGGCGGCGTCATCGTCGAGGTTGCGCCAGGACTCGGGGGCGTGGGAGTAGTGCTCGGCCGAGCGGCGCATGACCGGGGCAACCAGAAGCTCGCAGGCTTCCGCGCCGGTTTCCATGATGGGGTGCACGTAGTTTGCGGCATCGCGGAGGTTGGGCAGCTCGACCCAGGTCGTGGCCTTTACGCGCGGAAGCTTCACCGTGCGGATAACGGATTCCGTGATAGCACCGAAGATGCCCTCGGAGCCGATGAGGAGGCGCTTGAGAATGTGCACGGGCTCGTCTTCATCGAGGAAGGCGTCGATGCGCAGGCCATTGGTGTTGCGAATAGAGAACTTAGTGCGCAGGAACTTCACCATCTCGGTGTTGGCGCGCAGCTTATCGCGGAAGGCCAGCAGATCGGCGTGGAGCTTCGGCTCCTGCTTGCGGAAGGCCTCGTCTCCACGGGACGTATCCACGATGGTGCCGGAAGGCAAGACGAAGATCAGCTCTTCGATGCTGTGGTAGCTA
The DNA here is from genome assembly GCF_001811515.1 of Corynebacterium sp. HMSC076G08. NCBI lineage: Bacteria > Bacillati > Actinomycetota > Actinomycetes > Mycobacteriales > Corynebacteriaceae > Corynebacterium > Corynebacterium sp. HMSC076G08. The sequence continues at coordinate 28,143 of NZ_KV805083.1, forward strand.
TCGCGTTCCAAGGAGCAGCGCATGCCGCCGGAGTTATCGGCCAGCACGCCACCGATGGTGCACACGGACGTGGAACCCGGGTCCGGCCCCAGCATGAAGCCATGGCGGGAGAGTACTGCCTGGGCATCGCCCAAGATGACGCCGGGGCGCGACCACAGCTTGCGGCCTTCCTCGCGCACTTCCATGCCGCCGAAGTGGGTTTTGACATCGACGAGGATGTCATCTCCCATGGCCTGGCCGTTCAGGGACGTTCCTGCTGCGCGGAAGGTCATATGGCGACCGTGAGAATCGCAGTACTTCATGAGCGCAGCGAGGTCCGCGGCGTTGCGCGGGGAGACCACGATGTTCGGGATGGAGCGGTAGGGACCGGCATCAGAGGAAAAGCGCACGAGATCGCTGAGACGTCCGTGCACGTTTTCTGCGCCGACGATGGCTTCCATGTCCGCAACCAGCTCGGCGGGGGAGCCGTGGCGGTAGCGCTCGGAAACGGCGTCGGCCTGGCTGGTAGCGCCGGCCGGGCGTGAGAAACGAGAGGAATCGGGGCTTAGTAGCTTGGACATATTTCTAATCTATCGCTTGACAGTAAATCTCGACCAAACCGGGTACGTGAGGTTCATCATATGGGATACTCAATTCATATAGTGAGACACATTTTGGAAAGGAAACACTATGACGAACCCGCGCACAGAAGGGGAGACCGGCGAGAAACTCGCCGTCTACATATTCCCCATCGTTATTGTTGCCTGCGCCATTGTCGCCTTTTTGAGCCCCAGCACCTTCGAGCCGGTGGGGCAGTACACCTCGCAATTGCTCATGGTCATCATGTTTTCCATGGGGCTTACCCTGACGATTCCGGACCTGGCCCTGGTGGCGAAGCGCCCATTGCCCATCTTCTTGGGCGTTATCTGTCAATTTGCCATCATGCCGACGAGCGCCGTGCTCGTGGCTAAACTGCTAGGGCTTTCCGACGCCGCCACCGTCGGCCTCATCCTTCTCGGGTCTGTGCCCGGCGGTACTGCCTCCAATGTGATGGCCTACCTGGCCAAGGGCGATGTGGCGCTGTCGGTGGCGATGACCTCGGTATCCACGCTGGTCTCGCCGATCATGACGCCGTTGCTCATGCTGTGGTTGGCAGGGCAGACCGCGGAGGTCAATGGTGCTGGCATGATGTGGTCGCTGGTACAGACCGTCCTCATACCGGTAGGCCTGGGTCTGCTGCTGCGCGTGATTGCAAGCAAGGCGGTAGACAAGGTGCTGCCGGCTTTGCCGTGGGTGGCCATCGCTGGCATCGGCGGCGTTGTCATGGCGGTGGTGTCAAAATCCCAGGACAAGTTGGTCACCGTTGGTCTCGTCGTGTTTGTCGGCGTGGCTATCCAGAACCTTATCGGATTTCTCTTTGGCTACTACATGGCGAAGCTAGCCCGCCAGCGCGAGGCAGCGGCGCGCACCACGGCCATTGAAGTAGCAACCCAGAACTCGGGGCTTGCCTCGGCATTGGCGTTGCAGTTCTTTACCCCGGAGGCTGCGCTGCCGGGTGTGGTCGCCGCGGTGTGGGCCAACGTCACTGGTGCAGTCTTCTCCGCCATCGTGCGCCGCAAGCCCATCGACGACGAGGTGGAATCCAGTAAAACTGCCGTTTCTGTGTAGCAGGTTGCCCATCCGGGCAACTAGCTCTGCATAGGTGGTTGGCACATGTTTGCCGGCCATCTGCTTTCCATTTGTGCAGACCTGGAAGTGCAGACTCGCTGTTCGTCGCAAAGCACTGCCTGGGCGCTTGACGACACCCACCTGCAGGTCTGCACTTCCAGATCTGTACTTTTGGAAGCAACGGGGGCGCGGTCCCCATGGTGCGAACCCCATACGGTGCGAGGTGAAGCGCCAATGTGGGGTTGCACCGCAACAAAAATCTCCCCGCCCCTCGGTGAGCACCACCGAAAGGAGACGGGGAGAAGCTTGTGTCTGAAGGCCTAAACCTGGGAAAGATCCTGGTCCTTCAGCTCCTGCATCATGAGGATAGCGATGAGGGAGATGAAGCAGACGATGATGAGGTAATAGCCCACGTAGCTCACGTTAAAGGCGCTGACCAGCCACGTAGCGATGAACGGTGCCACGGCGGCGCCGAGGATGGAGGAGACGTTGTACGCGATGCCGGAACCGGTGTAGCGGACGTTAGTGGGGAAGAGCTCCGGCAAGACAGCCGACATGGGGCCGAAGATGAGGCCCATGATGAACATGCCGACGAGCAAGAAGCCGAGGACCGAGTTGCGGTCAGCGTGTTCGATGCCGAGGAAGAAGGGGAAGCTGAAACCGAAGGTAATCATGATGAGTGAGGTCACGACCAGGATCGGCTTGCGGCCATACCTATCCGACAGCATGGAAGATACGGGAATGCCGATGATGAACATGAAGATGGAGATCAGCTGGATCTCCAGGAATTCCAGGTAGGGGATTCCCAAACCCAGCCCCTGGGATTTATCGCCGATACCGTAGGAGAGAATCCAGGTGGTGACTAGGTAGAACAGCGTGTAACAGGAGACCATGACGAAGGTACCGATGATCATCGGCTTCCAGGCAGTGCGGAAAGCCTCCACCATGGGGGTCTTGACCTTCTTGCCTTCGTCTACTGCCTGCTGGAAGACAGGTGTTTCCTCCAGGCGCAGGCGGACGTAGAGGCCAATGAGGACCATGACAGCGGAGGCGAGGAAGGGCAAGCGCCAGCCCCATTCCATGAAGGTGCCGGTCGTGTCGCCGCGGGAGTAATCCATGGTCGCAACCAGAGTCAGGAAGAAGCCATTGGCGAGCAAGAACCCGAAAGGTGCGCCGAACTGCGGCCACATGGCGGCGGAAGCGCGCTTGCCTTCCTCGGCGGTCTCGGAAGCCAGCAAAGCTGCACCGGACCATTCGCCGCCCAAGCCCAAACCCTGGCAGAAGCGCATCAGGGCCAACAGGGCAGGCGCGATGATGCCCGCGGTCTGGTACGTGGGGAGGACGCCGATGATGAAGGTAGCAATGCCCATCGTCAGGAGTGCACCCACGAGGGTGGCCTTGCGGCCGATGCGATCGCCAAAGTGTCCAAAGAGCACTGAGCCCAGTGGCCGGGCAATGAAGGCCAGGCCGAAGGTGGCAAAGGACTGGAGCAGGGCAACGGTGGGGTCCTCGGTCTTCGGGAAGAAGAGGAAAGGAAAGACGGCTACGGCTGCCGTGGCATAAATATAGAAGTCATAGAACTCGATGGTCGTACCAATGGTCGATGCCACGGCCACACGCACGCGGTCACGTTTTGTGAGCTGCTGTGCTGGGGCCGCTGTCTTTGGCGGCGTGGTGCTGACGGCGGTCATGTGGGAAGCGCCCTCCTTGATAATTTCAATAGAGTGATTGATTATGTGGGAAACATTACCGTCCCATAGATTGAAATCCAACTCTCACCACATGATAAATTTGCGAGAACTGGGAAGAGGTTGACATGTTGTGGTGCTGTGGCCGTGACTATTGGGCGGGGAGGGTGCGCAAATACAATCTGACATAATGTACATTATCGGACAACAACTTATGCTGCGGGAAGATATGACTTAGCATCTCCCGTCTCTGGGCTCGCATGGATCTGTACTCAGGCCTTGACGGTGTGCCCTCGCTGAGCCATGGGTGCCGGCGGAGTTATGCGTGCGTTGCGCGTACTCGACAGGCCCTTGATGCTTTGCTCCGAGTTGCCTGTCCCGTCCGCATCGCCGTTCCGAAAAGTTCGAGCCTTCAGCTTATTTGGCGACTTCTTGGTTTGCTGCCTTCCAGACGGCTTTCCTGTGTGCCATGCGTTGTCTGAGGGTCGCTATGCGTGCGGGTGGGATATTTGTGATGGCGCCTTTGGATCTGGACTGATCTGCATCTCCCCAGCCGCCTTAGGGGCAACCCCTTTTAAGCCACTATATAGTCACTGTTACGTAATTGTGCAGCATTTAGGGAGCTCATCGGAAAGCTGTTTTAGCGCCGTTGGTAAGCCATCACCAGCTGCACGACGGTGAGAGCTACAAGCACTACAGAAAACGCTGCCAGAAGTTTCGTCCCCTGAAACCAGATGAAAATGCCGAATCCTGCGAGCACTACGAGACGCACCCACAGGACAGGAATAAGATGCCGATAATTCATGACTAACCGTGCGCGCTACTTCTCGAGGGTAACGCGAACGTTAACGTCGCCGACCTCGGAGATCTTTGCGGCGATCATCTCCGGGGCTTCGAGGCCGAAATCGAGGCGATTTATCGGAATATCGCCGCCCAAGATAATGGTGTCACCATCGCGGACCACCTGGAAGTCCTGCGTCACGCTCTTGGTCTCGCCGTGGATGGTCAGGTCACCAGTCAGTGGGACGGTGACCAGTGAGCCGTCGTCAGGCACGGCGGAGACATCTGCTGGCTCGGTCAACGTGAAGGTCGACTCTGGGTACTTCGTTACCTCAAAGAGCTTCGACTTCATGTTCTGATCGCGCACCTTCTTGTCCGTGGTCAGGCTCGCCATGTCCACGGTGATGCTGGCTTCCTCAACGACCCCGTCCTTGATGGTTGCCTGGCCGGTGACATGCTTGGTGGAGCCAGACGTCGTGCGCTTATCCGCCGGCAGGATCTCGTCGATGGTAAACCCGGCTGAGGTGTAGTTATAGGCCGAACCTTGCACCACGTGCCATTCGCCATCAACATCTGTCGTTGCGGCATGGACCTTATCCGCGTTGATCGGCTCGGTCTTCACACCGCGGCCCATGATCACCGAAAACGCCAACGGTCCCAGGGCCAGTGCCGACGAGGCCAGAATCAGAACCACGAAGATACTGACAACCAGTTTGCGGTTACCTAATACGGATTTCATGTACTATCTCAATTCCTCAAGCTTACGAGCCAGTGCGACCAGTTCGGCACACAGCTGTTCCATCTCTTCAGCACTGGCGCTTTCCGACGCCGCCGTGGCCACGTCCTCGGCACAGCACCGGAGCTCAAAGAGACCGTCGCGGAGACGGTCCGCCTTGTCTGGAGTTAGGATGACAGCGTCCACGGGAATGGATGTCCCGACCACGTTGTGGCGCTGCTCGTATGCTCGTTGCTTGCACGAGGGCGAACAGAACTTGCGTGGCCTTCCCCGCCCGCCTTGTGCGATCTCTTTGCCGCACCACTGGCAGGTTGCCGTCCGGTGCCTCGAGGGCTTGCCGGGCTGCGGATCCTGTGTACCAATCACCTCACTCACCTTAGCCCATTAACCCGAGGGTGGGAACAAAGGCCGTGGGCCATTCGTTATAATGATAGAACTTTGGGTGATATAGGTCGACCCTGATCCCTTCCCTCAACGCTTGAAAAGGATGATGTTGCATGGCAGATCGCGTACTCCGTGGCAGCCGCATGGGCGCAGTGAGCTACGAAACCGACCGCGACCACGACTTGGCCCCGCGCCAGATGGTGAAATACCGCACCGAGGACGGCGACATCTACGAGGTGCCCTTCGCCGATGACGCGGAAATCCCCGAGGAGTGGATGTGCAAGAACGGTAAGCTCGGCACCCTTGTTGAGGGCGAGGGCGTTGAGTCCAAGCCGGTGAAGCCGCCGCGGACCCACTGGGATATGCTGCGCGAGCGCCGCTCCATTGAGGAGCTGGATGAACTGCTGACTGAACGCATCGAAAGCCTGCGTTCGCGTCGTCGGGCGGCAGCCCGCCTGCTCAAGGAGCAGAAGGAACAGGAAGAAAACGAAGGCTAAAAAGTCCGCCGCGCGCCGGTCCCACGGTCAAGGGGTAGTAGCTCCACAGAAGTGGAAGCCACTACCCTATTTGTCGTTTTGGGCCCTAAAGGCGAACGTCGCGCTAAGCACTGGCGGCTTCGTGCGGCGCTGAATTAAGTTCCGGCCACTGGAGAACCAGCTCGGCGAGATAGACCGCCAGGGCAGGTCCCAATACCGCGAGGAAGAACACATAGCCTCCCCACTGCGCCGGGAAAAAGAGCGGGAACAGCAACAAGAGTGCTGCCGGGGATACCGCCACTAGAGTACGCGGTAGGTGCGCTACCGCCTTCGTCATGGCGGCCGTGCACCGCTGGCTAAAACTCAGCCCCGGGGCATCGAGGTGGAAGAACCACACGCTGATGCAGCCCAGCACGAGGAGCCCAGAAACCAGCGCGGCACGCAGAACGACGCCCATTGTCCCGAAACCGGCCTTCGCGATGATGGCGAATTCATAGGCAGCTAAGGCGCCCAGTGCCAGGCAGATAAGCCACCAGGCGGTATTTGTTCCGGGGCGGGTCAAAAGGCCCCGAACGAAGGCCGCGCCGCGGCGTGAACCTTCTTCGCGGACCATCTGTCCGGTCACCGCGTGGGCGGTGCGCAGAGACATTCCCCCAGTCACCACGGGAAAGCACGTGATAACGAGGAGAACGTTGACGATGACAAGGTCAGCGAAAAGGCTCAGGGCGGCGTAGAACTTCGATTCGGGGCCGAGCAAGCGATTCATGGTTCTTTAACCTATCGCACTTGATTAGCCCTTCACGGCACCGGCCGCCACACCTTCGATGATGTGCTTCTGCGTGGAGAAGTAGAAGATGACGATGGGGATGATGGCGAGGACCAGCATGGCCATCATGGCACCCATGTCGCGGTTACCGTTGGAGCCGACGAAGGACTGGATGACCACCGGGATGGTCTTGTACCGAGTCGACAGACCAATGACCAAGTACGGCAGTAGGTAGTCGTTCCAAACCCACATGGCGTTGAGAATGGCCACGGTAATGGCCGTCGGCTTGAGCATGGGCCAGACGACGCGGAAGTAGTTTTGTAGCGGACCGCAGCCGTCGATCATCGCGGCTTCCTCGACATCCAAGGGGATCGACTTGACGAAGCCCGCAAACATAAACACCGACAGACCAGAACCGAATCCGAGGTAGAGCACCACGATGCCGATCGGGTTGTTGAGGTGGAGCATGTCTGCAATCTTGACCGTCGGGAACATGACCATCTGGAACGGGATAATCATGGACACCACGAAGAGGTAGTACAGAAGGTTTGTCCACCACGTCTTGACGCGCGTGATGTAGTAGGCGGTCATCGCGGAGAAGAACACGATGACGATGACGGACAGAATCGTGATGACGAAAGACCACAGGGTGGCTTCCAAGAAGCCCTGCTTGGTCAAGCCCACCATGAAGTTCTCGAAGCCGACCCAGGTTTCACCGATGGGAAGAGAGAAAGGATCGGAGGAGATAGCAAACTTGGACTTAAAGGAGTTAATGAAGATGAAGAGGATCGGCCCAAGGAAGACGATGGTGAAGAACACCAAGATGGCGTAGACCACGAACTTGGCGCCGCCAGACATCCGGGTCTTATTGTCCGAGGGAAGCTGGTGATCCTTCTTCTTCGAGGCCGGGACGGCCTGCGCTGAAGTGCTGGTAGTCATGACTTATGCCTCGATTTCCTTGGAGCGGGTCGCGCGCAGCTGGAAGTACGCGATGACGACCACGACGACGACGAAGATGACGGCCTTGGCCTGACCCACGCCCTCGACGTTCATACGGTTGAACAGCGTGTTAACGATGTTGAGCGCGACCATCTCAGTTTGTCCGCCGGGCGCGCCGTTGGTGAGCGCAAGGTTCTGGTCGAAGAGCTTGAACGAGTTCGACAAAGTCAGGAAGAGGCAGATAGTGATGGACGGCATGACCATCGGGATGGTGACATGGCGAAGCATCTCCCACTTGTTGACGCCGTCGAGCTCGGCTGCCTCGATGAGCTCAGGTGGGACATTCTGTAAGCCAGCGATGTAAATAATCATCATGTAGCCGATGAGCTGCCAGTTAAGCAGCATGATGAGGCCGGCGTAGCCGAACTTCCAGTCCGCGCTGATGGTCGTGGCATAGTGCGAGAGCACGGCGTTGATCATGGTCTGCCAGGTATAGCCCAGCACGATGCCGCCGATGAGGTTCGGCATAAAGAAGACCGTGCGGAAAAAGTTGGTTCCGCGGAGTTTGCGGGTCAGCATCCACGCCAAGAGGAAGGCGAAGACGTTGACGGTGATCACAGAAACGATGACCACGAGGACGGTGAAACCGAAGGCCGAGATGAAACCTTCGCGTTGGGAGAAAGCTTTGGCGTAGTTGTCGATGCCAACCCACTTGGCGTTGGTGATGGTGGTGAACTTCGTAAAAGAGAGGAAGAATCCCACGATGAACGGCACCAAGAAGGCAATCATGAATGCCAGAAGGGTGGGCAAGACAAAGACTGGGAAGTACTTCTTCAGCGTTGCTTGCATGGTGGTGAAACCTTAATTTCAAGTGGTGCCACACGCTTCCTAGCGGGAAGGCGTGTGGCGAGGGGGTGGGAACTTAAGGCCTAGCCCCAGTTGGATTCCTTCTCGGCAGCCCAGTTGTCCTTGAACTGCTTGACGACGTCCTCCCACTTCAGGGTGCCGGAGGCGTACTGCGACAGGGCCTGGCCGAAGTCATCCTTGAACTGCTGGGACGGGAAGTACTGGAAGTTCCACGGGTAGGTGGTCAGATCCTTGTTAGCGATAGCTTCCGCGACCTGCTCAGCGAGGGGATCATTCGGGGTGTCCTCGGCGGTGTAGCTTTCGAACGGTGCGATGAAGCCGAGGTCCTTAACCACGTGCTCCTTGCCAGTCTCGGAGGTAAACAACCAGTCCACGAAGTCCTTGGTGGCCTTCTGGTCGACTTCGGAGGCCTCAGAGTTCACACCCAAGTAGTTCTCGGTACCGACGTTGATGCCGTAGTTTTCTTCGTCCGGCAGGCCCATGTACATCGGCAGGAACTTGATCTTGTCTTCCTTGACCACGTTTCCAGAGGTCTCAGCGATCTGGGACCATGCCCAGTTACCGTTCTGGACCATGGCGGCCTTGCCCTGCGCAAACTCAGCCATGGAGTCAGACACGGTCTTGGAGGGGGCCAGGGTCTTCGCCACGGTGGAATTATCCAGGTAGAGGTCGAAGAGGTTCTTGAATTCCTTGTTGTAGGAGAAGTCGATTTCGTTGGTGTCCTCGACATTCTTGTCCTGGTACTCCTGCCAGATAGGAGCATTAGCCAGGTGAGTCTGCCAACGCCAGTCTTCGCCGGAAGTCAGCGAGGTGGAGGCGAAGGCGCCCTCGATGCCAAGCTCATCCTTCTTGGCCTGCATGTCCTCGGCGACTTCCTTGAGCTTCTGGTAGCTCTTGATTTCGTCGGTGGACTTGATCTTCGCGCCGGAGGTGGCGATGTACTTGTCGAAGATCTCGTCGTTGTAGATGATGCCGAAGCCCTCGACGGCGAACGGAACGCCACGTACCTCGCCATCTTCGGTGGTCAGCGGCGGAATATCGTCGGTGAGCTGCTTGGCTACCTCGGTATCCGACATATCTGCCATGTAGTCCTGCCAGGTGATGAAGCCAGCTGGGCCATTGACCTGGAAGAGAGTCGGGGCTTCGTCCTTGCCAATTTCTGCCTTGAGGGTCTGCTCATAGGAGCCGGAGGCGGCAGTGACGACCTTGACCTTGACGCCGGTCTCTTCAGTGTAGGCCTTTGCGATCTCCTGGTATGCGGCGTCCTGTTCGGGCTTGAAGTTCAGGAAGTATACATCGCCTTCCTCGTCGGTAGAGCCGGAGCACGCGACGAGACTTGCGGCGGCGAGCATGGAAGCCATGCTGATGGATGCGATGCGAGTAAGACGCTTCATGAGGTCCTCATCTTTCTTGATGAAAAGCGGGATGATGAGCCGAGATGGATACCCGGCCCGTATTCGGTTGTGTCTGGGATTCCTTCCGTGACGAAGGATTGTTCCCAGCGCCACCAAGTGCTTCATAGCGGATCGCAATCCAACTATGAACTGGTTAGCCTGTCTCCTACCTTAGTGAGGTATTCCACATAATCAAAAGAAAACGGACCTAAAACGCCCGATTGTGACCATATCCATATTCGGGCACGAAATCCTTCCCCATTTAAGGGGCAATCGGGCTTAAAACATACAAATCCATATAATAATCAGCTGAGAGCCGCGTTTTCGATCTGTGGTTTTGGAGGCCACTGGGGCACGCAGGCGGTTATGACAAGTCTCCCTTTGCGGGCTGTGCGTGGAGAAGCCGCGCCTCGTCTCGGCGGGCGGGCAGCACAGACTCAAGGTAGGATGCCGTCGCCTCCGGAAGGGACACGTCCTCTCCCCTCTCTTGGGCAAGGAACCAACGGTGGTCCACGATTTCGTGAAAAATCTGCGCGGGTTCGAGCTTCTGCAACATCTCTACGGGGACAGCGGCGATAGTCGGCTCGTACTCTTGCGTCATCCACAGGTGCGCGGCCTGGGTAAGCCCCACGTGGGGCCCACATTCGACGGCTTGGTAGGCCTGGATGGAACCCAAGAGGCGCTGGGCTTGGTGCTCCTCGACGCTTAATCCCGTCAAACTCAATAACTGCGCGCGGTAGTGGCCGGGATCGACCACCACTGGGCGAATCCGCACCACGTGTTTCGAATCGTCCTTCGTGACCTTGAGCTCGCCTACATCGAAACCCAGCTGATTAAGGCGGTCAATCCGCTCGGAGACGCGCCAATACTCGCTGGCGTCCACGGATTCTTCGGCGGTTAGTTCCGTCCACAGCTCGAGGTAAGAGCTCTCAACCAGGCTGCCTAGGGCGATGACATCGATGGAGGAATCCAAGCATTCTCCTGCTTGCAGGTCCATGAGTTCACCGATGATGTTGACGCGGGCGATGTCGACGTCGTAAAGCCTGCGTGATTCGGAGAGATTGGGCTGGAACTCCCCCGTTTCGGCGTCGACAAGATAGGCCGAATAGGTCTCGGCGTCCCGCCGGAAGAGGGTGTTCGACAGCGATACATCGCCCCAATAGAAGTTCAGCAGATGCATGCGCACGAGTAGCACTGACAGGGCCCGGATTAGCTTTTCCGCCTCGACTACCGTGAGGTGTCGCGAGAAGATCTCGCGGTACGGTAGGGAAAACTCCAGGTGCTCAGTGACCAGCGCCGCGGTGAGCTCCCCGTAGCTCTCTTTGGCTGGGTGTCGGCCGGTAATCACGGCAACAGGGCGCACACTGGGTGCGCCAAGACGCTGCAGTTCGCGCAGCATTTTGTATTCGTGGTGGGCGGTACGCGCGCCGATTTCCTTGACCGCGACGATGCCGCGGTTAATCCCCACGAAACGCACGATGTGCCGGGAAATACCCCTAGGAAGGGCCGCGATGAGTTCAGCGGGCCACTGTTCCAGGGGCGTATCCCACGGCAGCGTCAGAAGTGCCGACGCGTACGTCGAGGAGGTGATACTCATAGACTCTTTCACGTCGAGTCACTCCACCTTCGTAGCTGAATTAATCCTGGCTCTATGCCTATCCGTGCTGCTTGGCTCGCAGTAGCCGGGCACGGGCTACGGCAGGCGCTTTCCAGTCGAGGCTGAGAAGTTGTGCTGGCCGCCTTCGACGATGCGTGCATAGAAAACGCTGCCCGGGGCGGGTGCGGTGTTCGGTGCGGAACGAACGACGATCTGACCGGATTCGGGGACATCCTCGCTCGAGGAGCCGAGGTCACCTTCGCCCACCAGCTTGCCGTAGAGGAAGGAATCAGAGCCAAGTTCCTCTACGAAGTCGAGCTTGATGGGAATGGAGTGGTCGGTGGATTCGCCCTCCGGGATGATCTCTAGGGCCTCCGGGCGGAAACCGATGGTGATGCGATCATTGTCTTCCGGGGTCATGGCCGCGATGGTTTCCGGGGACAGCTTGATGCGGGCGTGCCCCGAGGTAGCGTCACCATCCTTGACCGTAAAGGTACCGAGGTTCATGGCCGGGGAACCGATGAAGCCGGCGACGAAGACGTTGGCTGGGCGGTCGTAGAGCTCGCGGGGTGCGCCGACCTGCTGCAGGTAGCCGTCCTTGAGTACCGCGATGCGGTCACCCATGGTCAGTGCCTCGGTTTGGTCGTGGGTGACGTAGACGGTGGTGACCCCGAGCTTGCGCTGCAAAGCCGCGATCTGGGTACGCGTCTGCACACGCAGCTTGGCGTCGAGGTTGGACAGTGGCTCATCCATGAGGAAGACCTGGGGATTACGAACGATGGCGCGGCCCATGGCTACGCGCTGGCGCTGACCACCGGACAGGGCCTTCGGCTTGCGCTCCAAGAATTCGGTCAGGCCCAAGGTAGCGGCGGCTTCATCGACGCGCTTGTTGATCTCGTCCTGGGATTTGCCTGCGATCTTTAGCGCAAAACCCATGTTCTCGCGCACGGTCATGTGCGGGTAGAGAGCATAGTTCTGGAAGACCATAGCGATGTCTCGGTCACGCGGTGCGACGTGGGTGACGTCCTTGTCGCCGATGAAGATGGCACCGTCCGTGACGTTTTCCAAGCCGGCCAGCATGCGCAGCGTGGTGGATTTACCACAGCCGGATGGGCCGACCAAGACGAGGAACTCGCCGTCAGCGATTTCCAGGTTGAACTTCTTGACGGTGGGTTCTGTAGCTCCTGGATAGGTTAGGGATGCATCTTTGAACGTTACGGTTGCCATAGCAAACTCTCCTCCATCGGCAGGTACGTGCCGAACGATCCGTAGTGTGAGAATGAAGTGAAACAAGTCACTGTGCACCGAGTAAAGTGCCACTTACGACATTAGCACCGATGGTGGTTACTACCACAAAAGCCCGAAAGCCATGACGGGCCTTCGGGCTTGCGGTGAGGAAAGCAGTTTTAGCGGTTGAGTGTGCCCTTCACCAAGTTGGATACCTCGGAGACAAAGTCGGACACAGCAGTCTTAGCGTTGCTGAACTTGGATCCAAGCTCCATGTCCTTTACCGTGCGTGAGGTGATCTTGGATACCTCAGAGGTAAAGTCGCTGACCTGCTCGGAGCGGTGCGCAACGCCCCACTTGGTGACCTCCAGCAGGGAATCCTTGACAAAAGAGCCGTCAAGCTTCGACTCACCCAGCTCTCGCTCGGTAAAGGTGATCGGTACCTCGCGGACATCGAAGCCATCTTTGATGGCGCGGAAGGCAACGTCAACCTGGAAAATGTAGCCGGCGTTAGAGAGCTCCTCGAAGTCTAGGTGCTCGAGTAGCTCGCGACGGAAGGCGCGGTAACCGGCGGTCATGTCGTTGATGCCGGCGCCCAAGGCGACCGAGATGTACTTGTTGCCCAGGCGAGAAAGCAGCTCGCGGTTGGCTGGCCAATTGACGGTCTCGCCGCCCGGAACATAGCGAGAGCCGATGACCAAGTCGGCACCCTTGTCAATTTCCTCCAACAGCAGGTGCAGCTGCTCCGGTGCGTGGGAGCCGTCAGCATCCATCTCGCACAGCACCTGGTAGTCCTTCTCCAGGCCCCACTTGAAACCGGCGATGTACGCGCCGAGAAGTCCGCCCTTGCCCTCACGGTGGAGAACGTGCAGGTGGGAGTCATCAGCGGCCAGCTTATCCGCCGCGTCACCGGTGCCGTCCGGGGAGTTATCGTCCACAATCAGGATGTGAACCTCCGGCGTTGCCTTGCGCACACGCCCGGTAATGAGCGGTAGGTTCTCAATCTCGTTGTAAGTAGGGATGATGACCAGGGTAGATTCGCGGGTCGAGCTCACTAGTTCCTTGCTCCTTTAGATTTCTTTTTCAGGCGCGCTGCGTCGTCCGGACAAGCGGGTGGAATAGATCGCATACAGCGCACAGACCGTTCCAATAATAGCCATGAGCCATTGCAGGAGCGAACCATAACGCACCGCAAATGTACGCCCTTCTCGCAGCGGAAGCTCTTCTTCGAGATATGCCGGTTCAAAGATACCGCTGGCCTGGCTCACTGAGCCATCCGGGTGGACGATGGCAGAGACCCCAGACGTAGCCGCCACAACGACGGCCCGATCCGCCTCGATCGCGCGCAAGCGGCTCATGGCCAACTGCTGGTAGGTCATGTCGGAGTCACTAAAGGTGGCATTGTTCGTCGGTGTCGTGAGGATCTGCGCCCCATTGTTGATGGCGGTTCGGAACGCCTGGTCAAAGCTGATCTCATAACACGTGGCAACGCCCACTGCGGTCCCAGCCATGGTGACCACGCCCGGACCGTCACCGGGCTTCATGTCGCCTGCCAGGTCCACCAGGTCGGTGATCTTCCTAAAGAAATCGCGCATCGGCATCGTCTCACCAAAAGGCTGCAGGTACTTCTTGTGGTGGTACTCCCCTGCCGAGCCATCCGGGTTAAACACCTGCATGGTGTTCCGTGCGCCAACCTCATCCTGGGTCAGCGTTCCGACGAGGATTGGTGCATCGATGTCGTGGGCGGCGCCGTCGATAAGCTCTCGGGCGTCCTCATTCGCAAAAGGGTTGATATCGGAGGAGTTCTCCGGCCAAATGACGATGTCTGGCTCAGCGCCATCCTGGGCTGCCTGCTCAGTGACCCGGACGTGGTTATCCAGCACCGCGCGGCGTTGGGCGGCAAAGTCAAGGCCCAGCCGTGGAACGTTTCCTTGCACTGCGGCGACCGTCACCGTGCCTGTTGTGCGGCCTGGGCGGTCCACGCTCTGTGCCGCCAATAATCCGGCAAGCATCGGCACGGCCAAGAACGCACATGCCAGGCGCGGTGAGCGGGCAAGCCCCACCATGCCCGCGCCTACGCAGACTACCGCGCAGGTAATGAGTGCCGGCCCGCCCCACGAGGCGAGATTGGCGAGTGGGCCCTCTATTTGCCCCCAAGCGAGGCGCACCCACGCAAAACCGCCAAAGGGCACTGAGGAGCGCAGCATTTCTACCGCCACGTAGAAGAACGGGAAGAGAGCGAAACCGTAGTTTAAGCGCAGCAGCGCCGCCCCGCCGATACCAAGGAGGATGCTGTACAGAGACAGGAATAAAGCGAGCGCAATATAGGGCATGTTGCCCACTAACTCACCAATCCATGGCAGCGTGAACAAGTACAACACCGCGCTATGTACACAAGCGACGAGGGCCGCCCACCCCAGACCGAGGGGTTTTCTCCACGGTGAGAGCGCTGCCACGAGCATCGCCATGCCGATTATGCCGGCGGCCCACCAGCCGCGTGGCTCAACGGCAAGGTAGGTCACCGCGCCCGACGCAGCAGCGAGAGCGAGCCGGGCCACAAGTACCAGCACTACTTCTTTCCGTCCTCAAAGTCTTCGGGCTTGACGTGTTGGGTCCACGTGCGGATTTCATCTTCATCCAAGACCTCATGCGACTGGCCAGTTTGATCCATGCCCCCCATTCCATCACCGCTGGCGCCTGCGTCAAAGGTGCCGAAGGAACCATAGGAATCGCGGTGCTGGGCCATGGGTGAGGCTTCGTACACGCGCACGCCCATGTTTTCGATCTTCCGGAACATCGATGCCGCAAGTAGCGTGCGGATGATGGACCGCGTGGGCGCAAAGATAAGCAGTGCTCCGAAGACCGTGGAGACAAATCCGGGCAGTGACAGCAGGATTCCGCCCACCATGGTCAGGCCAACGTTGCCTGCCGTCTTGCCCGGGGTGGGATCCTCCATGACGTACACACCGTCATCGGTTTGACGGATGCGGCTGACCATCATGCGGCGGACTTCCCAGCTGGCGATAGTCATGCCGAAGAGCATGGTCAGCGCCAAGGCAAGCAGCGCCCACAGCACACCAATCCACTCGGCAACGGCCCAAAAGGCCATAGTTTCTAGGAGGATGTACGCGATGAAGAGAACAAACGGCATGTCGCCCACCATACTTGCTGGGCTTGGCGCTTCGCAGGAGACCCTCCCGGAGCGACTAGACTGTCCCACCATGTCCCTCCCTGAGTCGAAGCATCCCGAATCCGCTACCTTGCGCTTCCATCCCGCCGGCGGCGTTGTCACCCCCGAGCAGTGGCTCGCTCTGGGCCAGGCCGCCAGAGAACATGGCGATGGCAATGTGTACCTAGAGCAGCACAGCGTCATCGGCCTGCGAGGCGTCGCCAATGCGCAGGTGCTTGGCGACGTCCCCCTGCCCACCACCGCCGCTCACGTGCTGGCCTCTCCCCTCTCGCTGCGCGCCCGTCAGGTAGCGCAGCGGATCGCGGAAGCCTTAGCCGACGTCGATCAGGATGCCCCTGCGATAGCCCGTGCCGCGCTTTTTGGTGTGGATAGCGGTGCTGGTGATCTCCTCACACACGGGGTGTCGGCTGGCCTTCAGCTCTCTGGTGATGAGGCGGAACACGATGAAGATACCGTCGCCGCACGCCTGATCCGCGACGGCGAGCCCACCGGGCCGCTGCTGGGGCTTGCGGATGCCATTTCCCAACTCGTGGACTTTGCGGAAAAGGTCTCTGCAGAGCACCTGCAGGACCTAGAACGTGTCTCGGATGCGGCAGGTTCAGCCCCCACTTCGCCTGCGCTGCCCATCGGCTGGCTGACTGAGCACACGAAGCCCGGCCGCGTCGATCTGGGCGCGGGCCTGCAGGATGGCGTGCTGCCCGGAGAATACGCTGGGCTTATCGCCCAGCTGGGCGTTTCCATCTCGGTAACCCCCTGGCGCGGATTGGTCATCCACGATCTAGCCGAGGGAGATGCTGACGTTGTGTTGCGCGTCCTTGCACCGCGCGGATTCATCTTCGATGCGAATTCTCCTGCCCTCGGGCACCGCTAGCGCGGCATGTGCCGCCAGATGGGACGCGGTACCAGCTTCATCACCCACGCTAAGAGCTGAAGAGGCCGTGGAATCCATAGCGTGCGGGAAGCCGGCCGCGAACCTGCCGAGGACTCAATGGCCTTGACCACCGCTTGGGCCACAACGTCAGGGGTAACGGACAAGGGCGCGGGTGTCATGCCTTTAGTCATCGAACCAATGACGAAGCCGGGGCGCGCGGTGATCAGCGCTAGGCCGCTGCCCTGCAATCGATCCGCTAAGCCTTGGCAGAAGGCATCCAGGCCCGCCTTGGTCGAGCCATAGACATAGTTGGCCCGGCGGGCCCGCCACCCAGCGATGGAGGAAAAGGCCACGATGTGCCCTCTCGTCATGACGTCGGCAAGCACGGTGAGCATGGATACCTGCGCTGCATAGTCCACCAGCGCTATGTCGAAGGCGTGGGCTTCGTCGTGCTCCGCGCGCTCCTGATCGCCCAGAATTCCGAAGGCGACGACGGCCGTGGTGATCTCTGCCCCTGCAAGTGCTGCAGCTTGTTCGATGACCGCGCGGTGGGAGGAAACTTCCGCGGCGTCGAAGGACAGCGTGTGAACGGAGGTGGCCCCGCTGCTCAGGAGTTCGGAGTGCAGCCTGTCCATACCGTGTTCGCCCCGCGCGGCGAGAACCACTGGGCGACCCTCACACAGCCGACGTGCAAGCTCCCCACCGATATCGCTGCGCCCGCCAAGGATCAGTAGCGCGCCAGTGTCTCCCATTAGCGCAACCCCCTCGGTGCCTGGTTCAGGGACTCATAGCCGGACTCGGTGGTCACCACGATGTCTTCAAGACGCATGCCCCACTTGCCCGGCACGTAGATACCCGGCTCGATCGAGAAGGCCATGGACTCGGCAAGCTCCAGCTCGTTTCCTTCCATGATGAAGGGCTCCTCGTGCGTCGACAAGCCAATGCCGTGTCCGGTCCGGTGCGTGAAGAACTCACCCCAACCGGCGTCTTCGATCACGCTGCGCGTGGCGCGGTCGATCTCCTGGGCGGTTGTGCCCGGGCGCGCAGCAGCTCGGCCGGCAGCCTGGGCCTTCTCTAGGACCGCGTAAGCCTCGCGAAACTCTGCCGGCGCGGCAGCAGGATCGGCGCCAACGACGTAGGTGCGGGTGCAGTCGGAATGATAGCCCGAGGGCAGCGTACCGCCAATATCCACCACCACGGGATCGCCGGCGGCGAGTACTCGGTCCCCAAAGTCATAGTGTGGATTGGCTCCATTCGGACCGGAGCCCACGATGATGAAATCCACCTCGCGGTGCTCGCGCAGAATGAGCTCCCGCACATCTGCGGCTACGTCGGCCTCGGTGCGCCCCGGCTGCAGGAGGCGCGGCACCTCGGCGTGGACAGCGTCGATAGCCGCCGCTGCAGCGCGTAGCTCTGCCACCTCATCTGGATCCTTGCGGGTAAAAAGCTCGGCGAGGGCCTCGGTGGCCAGAACATACTTTGCGGGGTGCTGTTCCTTCGCAGTACTAGCTTCGAGGTTGCCAATTGCGGACTGAAAGCGCAGCACGTGATCGGCGGTGAGTGAGGATCCCAAGGCAACGGTGGTAGGGCGCGCACCTTCCAAGGCCAGCGCATAGGGATCCTGCCCATCGCTCCATCCCACCAGCTGGGTCGCAACGCCCTGAAGCGACTCAATGTCGGTGCTGGGGGCGACGATTACCGGTTCGGCATCGGGACGGATAACCAAGCAGGTCAGGCGCTCGTGGGAGGAGACCCACGAACCGGTGAGGTACGCGAATTCGGCACCTGTACCCACTAACAGGATGTCGATGCCTTTAGCAGCTGCGATAGCGCGGGAACGGCTCAGTCGGGACGCATAATCAGTCATGACAGTTAGCCTACCGCCCGCCTTTGTCCAGTTAAGCTGGGAGGCGTGAATTCCTATCCCGCTGCCGTCAAGCTCCGGACTCGCTCAAGCTATTGCTCGGGAGTGCTCATCGATGCGTCCTTAAGACCCCGCTCCCAACAGGCAACCCGGTTGGTTCTGACCTGCGCGCACTTCTTCCGCGACGGCCTTGATAAGGGGGATCACTACAGGGTGAGTGGCGGGTTCAACCGGCGCGTGGCCGCCGTGCGCACGATTGATGGGACCGACATGGCGCTGTGCTTGCTCGACCGGCCGGCCCCGCCCCGGGACCTTCCTGGGCTGGCAGAAAGCACCCCGCCATTCCGCGCCCCAGTCACCACCTGGGGATATGGCGGAAAAGCTCGCCGTGCCCAACAGCGCAGCGGGCTTTTTCTCCTTCCCTTCTTCCGCACCTGGTCCATTGACTTCCGCACCACCGTCTCCCCCGCCGGTTTAGTCTTCAACACGATTCCGGCAGTCAAAGGTGACTCGGGCGGTCCAGCTTTAGTCGATGACGCTGTCATCGGTACGCAAGCCCTCATCCTTAACCCGCTGGGGCGCAACCTCAAGCTCGCCACCGTGGCGCTCGTTTCGCCCCACCGCCAAGTAATCGGTGCGGCAGCCACGGCGCTGCTTCGCGGTGGCACCGAAGACTAGGCGCTAAGCCTAGGCGCCGATGGCGACGACGCCGCGCTGGATCGCGTCGATGGCGCGCCGGGCATTGCGACGAATCTCGTCCTCGTAGCCCGTCTTCGCCACCTGCTGGAGCAGGTCAATGACCTGGCGGCACCAGCGGACAAAGTCACCGGGGGTTAGCTCTGCACCAGACTCGTTAGCCGCGCCCATGCAATAGGCCAGCGGCGCGCCCGCCGTCCACTGGTGGATAGCTAGCGCGAAAGAAGGCTCCGGCTCCCTCGTTTGCGGCAGGTTATGGCGTTTCTCATCGGCGACGAGCTCGCTATAAATGCGCCATGTAGCGTCCATGGCGTTAGCCATTGCGTCGGTAGCCGCACCGGGTTCCCCGCGAGTGGTCTTGCGGTTTTCAAAGACACAGAGGGAGGCCACACCGGCCAGCTCCGCCGGGTCGAGGTCGTTCCAGATACCGCGCTTGAGGCATTGCGCCACCAGTAGGTCCGACTCGGAGTGGATTTTGGCCAGACGCTCGCCCTCATCCGTGATGACCGGCTCGCGGTTTTCGCCGTAACCATCAAACTCCACGTAGTCCATCTCCGCCAGAAGATCCACGATGCGCTCGAAGGTGCGGCCAAGAGTATCCGTGGCGCGCTCGACCTTATCCTCAAGCCTGGCTAGCTCGCGTTCGCGGCGCGCCAGCTTCTGCGCCACCCCGGCCAGCTGCTCGCGGTCGGTCGCGGGCCAAAGGTGCACCGGATGTTCGCGGAGGGCATCGCGCAACTGCGCGATCTTCTTGTTGGGGCGATTACGCGGCTCAGTGCGCATCTTCTTCGGACGCTTGTAGTAGTCGCGCTTGAAGGACTCCTGGACAAATCGGGTATGGCGGCGCGGGTTCTTCTGCGCTGCGCGCGGGAGCTTCATGTGCCCAACGACGATCGGCGGATTATCGATACCGGCGGAATCGATGCGTCCAGACCATCCCGTTTCAGTGGTTACCCAGGGGCGTGGATCGGCAGTCTGGTTGGCCGGGGTAATAACGACAGCCAGCGTTGGCCGTTTCTTGGTTGCGATGGCGATGACTTCACCCACCTGCAAGCGAGCCAGTACTGCGGCAACTTCCTTGTTTCTCTCCTCCTTCTTGAAGGCCCGCGCTGACTTCTCCTCCTCGGTCAGCGCTCGGCGCAGACGCATATAGTCCATGAGAATCTCAGCGGGGTCTTCGCCATCGGTGGCAGGCGGAGCCAAGTTAACTACGGCCTGCTCCAACTGTGCGCGTAGTTCGCGGACGCGGTGCTCAGCGCGCTCAATCTCTCGGGTTTCCTCCACAACGGATCCATCCGCCTGGAACTGGGCGAAAGACTTTTCTAGCAAACGCAGCGAGTCATCAAAGCCAAGCATGCCCAGCAGGTTGATAGCCATGTTGTAGCCGGGCTCGAAAGTGGAAATGAGCGGATAGGTACGAGTTGAGGCAAGCCCCGCCACCGCGGTGGGATCCATAGCGGGTGCCCACTGCACGACGGCATTGCCCAAGGTATCGATGCCTCGCCTACCGGCGCGGCCGGTGAGCTGTGTGTACTGGCCCGGTGTCAGATCCACGTGTGCCTCGCCGTTAAATTTCACCAGCTTTTCCAACACCACGGTGCGCGCCGGCATGTTTATTCCTAGGGCTAGCGTTTCGGTGGCGAAGACTGCCCGCACGAGGCCCTTGACGAACAGTTCCTCCACGATGTGCCTAAAGGCCGGAAGCATGCCCGCGTGGTGGGCAGCAAAGCCCCGCGAGAGCGCTTCGCGCCAACGTTTGAAATCAAGGACCTTGAGGTCTTCTTCCGGAATGCCTTCCACGCCCTTATCGACGATGGCCTTGATCTCAACAGCCTCCTCCTGGGAGGTCAGCACCATGCGGGAGCGCAAGCACTGATACAGAGCACCGTCGCAGCCCGCGCGGGAGAAGATGAAGGTAATTGCCGGCAGCATCTCCATTGATTGCAGCTCTTTGAGAACCTCCGGGCGGCCAAGCGGACGGTAACGGTCCTGCGCACGAGGCGCGCCGCTGCGCCGATCACTGTGCCGGTCGCCGCGCCCGCCGCCTTTGTGACGGGCGCGGGCGCGGAAGCTCGCACGGTTCTGGGCATAGTCTGCGCGGCCATTATCGGTATCGCCGGCCTCCAGACGTTGGATACGACGTGCGAGCTCAGTGTTTACCTGGCCGCCTGAGTCGGGTTCAAAGAGCGGATAGATTTTGCGGCCGACCATCATCCACTGGTCCAGCGGTACGGGGCGCTTGTCGGTGACAATGACCTTGGTGTCACCACGCACGGTGGTCAGCCACCGGCCGAACTCCTCGGAGTTGGATACGGTTGCGGACAAACCAATGATGGAGACGTGCTCCTCCAGGTTGAGGATGACCTCTTCCCACACTGCGCCGCGCGAAGCATCCGCAAGAAAGTGGATCTCATCCATGACCACATGGGTCAAGCGATCCAATGCACCTGAGCCCGCGTAAATCATGTTGCGCAAAACCTCAGTGGTCATCACGAGGATGTCCGCGGAGGAGTTAATGGAGACATCACCGGTCAGCAGCCCGACCGCATCCTCACCATGCGCGTCAACTAGGTCGTGGTACTTCTGGTTACTCAGCGCCTTGATGGGTGTGGTGTAGAAACAGCGGGTCCCTTGGCGCAGCGCCAAGGACACGGCGAACTCACCCACCACGGTTTTACCCGCGCCGGTGGGCGCACAGACCAGAACACCGTGGCCAGCTTCGACGGCTTGGCATCCTTGGATCTGGAATTCATCCAGTGAGTACGGAAGCGCTTGGGTGAACTCGTCCAGATGCGTCAGTGTCATAAGTCCCCAGGGTACCTGTCAGGGACGGCGTACTAGTGCGCCGGTCCCCGGCGCCAAGCAGAACGATTGAACAAGTTCGCTAAGAAGGCTGACGAGGTTAGAGAACGTCGTCGAAGAAGCCGCTCTGCGGGGGCTGAGTATTCGTCTGTTGAGGCTGCGGTACCCGAGCGTCAGGAGTCGAAGCCGGGGCGACAGGCCCGGAAGATACCGGCCGCGACGACGCAGAAACGCTCGTGGATGCAGACACCGGAGTCGGTGCGCCAATGGCACCCGGACCTTCATCCAGCGACGAGGCAGTTTCATCGTCCAAGTCCATCCAGTCTGGGCGCTGGCGCTTCTGGCGCTTGTCGTTGATGCGGCAGAACTGGAAAGCTATCTCCACAAGAACCACGAGAGCACCGGCCAAAACCAACATTGAGAAGGGTTCTTGGCCCGGTGTAACAACCGCGGCGAAAATCATGATGACGACAATGATGATGCGGCGCTTATCTTTGACGTGGTCATATTCCAAAACACCAATCAGATTAAGGCAAACCACGAGTAGTGGGATCTCAAAGCTCACGCCAAAGATGAGGAGCAACGCCAGCAGGAAGTAGAAGTAACGCTCACCCGTGAGCGCTGCGGTCTGGTACTCCGAGCCCATGCCCATGAGGAACTCCAGACCCACGGAAAGGATGACGTAGGCGAGAACCGCGCCGAGCACGAAGAGCAGGACCGCAGTCGAGACAAACAAAAAGGTAAAGCGGCGTTCGTTCTTGTGCAGGCCGGGCACGATGAAGGCCCATATCTGGTAGAGCCAGACCGGTGAGGACAGCACAGTGCCGGCTAACGCGCCAACCTTGAGTCGGAGCATCAGCATTTCGAAGGGGCTGGTTGCGAGCAGACGGCATTCGCCGTCCGCGGAGAAGGAAACACGGCTCTCTTCAGGGAGTGAGCAATAGGGACCGCGCAAAATCTCGCCTAGCGGTGACATGCCAAACGGGGCGTGTTGGTACCAGATGAATCCGATGATGGCACCCACAGCGAGGGCGAGAAGGGAAATGACGATGCGTCGGCGCAGCTCCTGGAGGTGCTGAACTAAGGTCATCTCCCCCGTTGGGTTCTTGGGCTTGCGGCGTAGCTTTGAGCTCCATTTTTGCTTCGGCGCGTTAGAAGCAGGATTCGACGGTGTACTCGCGGTACTCAAAGCAAGACCTCCACAGAAAAGCCCACGACGGCAGGCGAGGCCTCAGCACGCCGAGGGACTCGGAGTGTGGTCTGCCTGCCGGGAAAGATTATTAGTTCTGGTTTCCGTCAGCCGGCTTGGAAGTGCGCGGCTGCATCTCCGGGCTGTTCCAGAAGTCCTCGTCGGACTGCTTGGAGCCCGCGATCTGGCCCTGCTGCTCAGAGGTGTTGTTCTCCTCTTTCATCTCCTTGACTTCGGACTTGAAGATGCGCATAGACCGGCCCATGGAGCGAGCCAGCTCCGGCAGCTTCTTAGCGCCGAACAACAGCACGATCACGAGAACAACAAGGCCGATTTCCAAAGGTCCCACGGTCATTGAGGGTGCCCCTTCTTTCTTGGTCGATGAAGCGTGTTTGTTCACACAGCGCGACGCTGAGCGACGTGCACGCGGGAGAGCTCTTAGTCTGGCAGTTGAGTATAACGCTCCAGTGCTCGTTTTCTATGCTCCGAAATGGCGTCAACGAGCTTCTGCGGCCCCACAACCCGCATGCGATCAGCTTGGCCGAGCGCGAAACGGCTAAACCACGCCTCCGAGCCGACCGGCATCGTTGCAGCTATGAGGCCATTTTCTAGGGTCTCGCCAAGGGTGATGTCGTAGTGTTCCGCTAGCCAGGTGAATTCTTGGTGAATCTCCAGCTCGGCGGTGAGAGTGTGATCTAGACCAAACGGGGAGTCCGGGTCGAAATCCAGCTCCCGCACATGTGGTGTCGCGGAAGCGTCGAGCACTTCGACATCACTCATCCGGTCAAGGCGGAACGTGCGGTGCTCCCCCACCGACTCGTCCCAGGCCACCAAATAGGGTTCGCCGTCCACGATAAAGATGCGGGCCGGATGCACGGTACGCTCACTCGTCCGGTTGGAGGACATACTCCAGTAGGTAAAACGCACTTGCCGGCGCTTGTCGACGGCCCCCGCTAACGCCGCTTGCACCTCAGACTCTTCGGGATCGGTCGTGGCCAGGGAGTCATAGATGGCGGCTGTCTTTTCATCCATGATCTCGCGCAGCTTCGCGGCGGCAGAGTGGACCGCGGAGACGTCGACAAGCCCCGGCATTGCCTCAAGGGACTCGAGCGTCAGCAACAATGCGCCGGCCTCAGTTGGGGTCAGGCGCAATGCCTGGGTCAGGCCCTGGTCGTTGTAGATCTCGATGCCATCGCGGTAGCTAAAGCTTAAGTCGATAAGGTCCTCGGTATTGCGGCCCACACCGGAGCAGAAGAGACGGTCGATAGCATCCTTAAGCTCAGCAGGGGTCATCCCTAAATCCTCGGCAGCCTCCATCGGAGTCAGCCCCGGGTGGTTACGCAGGTAAGGGATGAGGTTGAGGGAGCGAACAAGGGACTGCAGCTTGCGGGGTTGATCAACCATGGCGGGCCTCCTCGCCAGACGCTGATGATGGGTCATCACCGACACTTAGGAGTGCGATGATGTCGGCACGAACCTCGGGTGGCTCGATAACCACGACATCTGGTGCATAGCCAGCAGCGGTGCGCACCAACCAATCGTGGTGTACGTTGGTGAGTTCTAGAAGTCCATCCTCGCGCCTGCGTCCGGCGTCGACAAGCTCGGCGGCCTGCCCCTCGGGAACCTCGAGGACTGCATTTACCGTTTCGCCCCGCTCCAGCGCCTCTACAACGAGATCCTGCAGTGGTGCAGTGGGCTCGAGGTGCGTGGCCGCAGCGCGCGAGCGCCTGACGTTGTCCACGCGGGTAGCGCGAAAAGTTCGGGGAGCCTCGCGGTCCACATCCCAACCGACGAGATAAACACGATCCCGGTGGTTGACCAGCCCCCAGGGATCCATATGGCGGCGAACCGCCTCGGCAGAGGGCGTGGCGTAGTAATCGAAGGAAATGCGCAGCCCAGCACGCACTGCGGTGATGACTCCAGTGACGAGCTCTGGGCTCAACCTGGTCATGTCGTTGACTGCGGTGTACACCGGCGCTCCGCTCAAGTCGCGGGAGGCGCCTGAGGCTGCGATCTTGGTCCACGCGGAGAGACTGAAATCGCTTAAGCCTCCCGGAGTGCCGATGCCGCCGGCTACGCCGAGAACCATGGCCTCCTCCGGCGTGAAATCGACGGGAGGTAGCTGGTAGTTTTCGGGATCGAGCCGGTACAGCGAACCTTCCGCGCCGCTGCTGTGTACTACTGGCACACCGGCGCGCTGCAGGGTCACGATGTCGCGGGAAAGCTGCTTGTGAAAGGCTTCATCGCTGCGTGACTGGTAGCCCTCGACGTGGCTGCGGATCCACGCCGCGCTGCGGTCCGGAACCCCGCCTTGGTGCGCTGCCCCATGCAGGGCAAAGGTGAGGTTGGTGAGCCTTTCGATAGCGCGGTCTCTGACCGGCGTCCGGGCTGCAGTGCGATCTACTGAAGGCATAGTGGCAGGTTCCTTGATCAGCTCTACGGCTCTACGAGCCTGGGTGCGAACGCATGTAGTCTAACAACCCATCTAGGCGCGGGTCCTCGGACACAAAGGGGTCGGAGAACTCCT
Organism: Corynebacterium sp. HMSC076G08; assembly: GCF_001811515.1. Classification (NCBI taxonomy): domain Bacteria; kingdom Bacillati; phylum Actinomycetota; class Actinomycetes; order Mycobacteriales; family Corynebacteriaceae; genus Corynebacterium; species Corynebacterium sp. HMSC076G08. The sequence continues at coordinate 53,783 of NZ_KV805083.1, forward strand.
CGGTCATCGGTTCAGGCCGGTTGACCTTCATCCGCGTCCAATCCACCGTTACCGCGGCATCGAGCTCGCGGGCAACAGCGAGAAACTCCCCGCGCAGCTTGGCACGGGTGGTCTGCGGGGCGGTGTCGACTGCGGCGTTGATTGCAGCATCGTCGATCCAGCGTTTCACCATGCCGCGCTGCTCCAATACGCTGTAGAGGCCGCGACCTGGACGGATGTCATGGTAGGTCAGGTCAATCTGTGCCAGCTTGGGGTGCGACCAATCCCCGCCCAGGCGCTCGCGGTAGCGGTTCAGCAGGCTGCGCTTGATGACCCAATCGATCTCGCGGTCAACGCCGGAGAAATCCTGAGTGTCAATGGCCTGGAGGGTGCGCTTCCACAAGTCCACGACCCGGGCCAACTCAACCGTCGGAGTGCCTGCGTCCTCGCGGTGATCCAGCCAGCGCTCGGCAGCGGTACAGAGCTCCTGCTGCACGGCGAGCGCGGTGGTGCTGCCGCCTCCCTCAAGCGGAAGCTCGGTGCGGCCGGTGGGGTCGAGCGCGATGGCCCTAATGTGTTTAATTGGCTCGAGTACCGAGAATGCCGGCACCTCAAAACCGGCTTCCAGCATCTCCAGCATGAGCAGCGTGGATCCAACTTTGAGGGCCATCGTGGGTTCGGCCATGTTGGAGTCGCCAACGATAACGTGCATGCGGCGGAAACGCTTGGAATCACCATGCGGTTCGTCGCGAGTATTGATGATGGGGCGCGAGCGAGTCGTCGCAGAGGACACACCTTCCCACACCTGGTCGGCACGTTGGGAGAGCACGAAACGCGCGGGTTCCTCTCCCTTGGCAGGTCTAACCATCCCTGCGCCACAGATGAGCTGGCGGGTGATCATGAACGGCAGCAGAGCTTTGCCGAGGTCCTTGAGCACCACGTGGCGGCCGATGAGGTAGTTCTCGTGGCAGCCGTAGGAATTGCCGGCCGAGTCCACATTGTTTTTGAACAAGTAGACAGCGCGCTTCTCCCCCTCCGCCGCCAGTGTTTCCTCCGCCTGCACGGCCATGCGATTGACCACAGCATCGCCGGCGCGCTCATAGGCAATGAGCTGGGTTAAGCTATCGCACTCCGCGGTAGCGATCTCCGGGTGGGAACCCACGTCGAGGTAGAGGCGGGAGGCGTTGGGACTAAAGATATTGGAGGAAGAGTACTTCGACACGATGGGCCGAAAAAGCACGCGGGCGATCTCATCCGGGGACATCACCCGCTGTCCATCGCTTGCGCTCGCTGTAATGCCGTACTCGGTTTCGATGCCCATAATCCGCCGTGCATAAACGGGGGCGCTATCGGAGGGCTGCTCCACCTTTATTCGCCGCCCTTTTGGACGTAGGAGCGCACGAACTCCTCGGCGTTGGACTCCAAAAGGCCGTCAATCTCATCGAGGAGGTCATCGGTACCCGCGCTGTTGATGCTGACTTGTCCGGCGTCGAACTCCGGAGTGTCGCCTCCTTGACCGTTGCCGCCACCGGCGTTGATCTGAGACTGCTGTCCGCTCATTCTTAAGAGCTCCTTTCGCGAGTGGAAAATGCTGCGCTAATACAGTGTAGGGTACTCGATTCGCACCCCGAGCTGGCGCAAACTATTAACGAAGTCGGCGGCGCTGTCCGCAGATTCCAGCAGAGCGCCCACCTCGTCCTGCCCGAGTCTTTTTGTGTCGTCGAGTGCCACGCAGGCAGTACCAGAGTTGGCTCCCTCGGCCTCACCGATGCGGAAGGTCAGCGACTGCCAGGACGCCGCCAAGACATCCTCCCCGAACTTTCGGGTGGCGTGGCCGCGCAGGTAGGCGCGGGTATCCGCGGGCGGCGTTTCCGCTGCAGCAGCAATCTCTTCCTCGCTGACCAAGGTACGCATCTGCCCCTTGCGCACGAGCGCATGGTAGAGGGACTTTGCCGGATCGATGTCGGTGTACTGCAGATCGATCAGCGCCAGCTTCGGATCATCGGCCGCCACGCCGCGGTCCAGGTAGCCCTTAATCAAGCGGTATTTTGCTACCCAATCCAGCAGGTGGGCGGCCTTGAGCGGGTTGTCGGCCAGAAGCTCGACAACCTCGTCCCAGACGGTGAGTACCTTTTCATCCGCTTCGGAGGCGGCGGTAACCCTTTCCCGGTAGATGGCCAAGATGTCGAGGGCGGTGAGGCGGCGGCCGTCGTGAAGCTTAAGCTGATGGGTCAAGGTAAGGTCGCGGCTCACCCGCTGCACCTCCTCCACCGGTTCCATAAGGCGCATGTCACTAAAGTCCACGCCGCTCTCGATGGCATCGAGTACTAGCGAGGTCATGCCTAGCTTGAGCAGCGTCGAGGTGTGGGACATCGTGGCGTCACCGATGATGACGTGCAGGCGGCCGAAGTCCTCGGCCACCGCGTGTGGCTCGTCGCGGGTGTTAATGATGCCGCGGTTGAGGGTGGTTTCTAGGGAGATTTCCTGCTCGATGTAGTCCGCGCGCTGCGAAATCTGGAAACCTGGCTCCTCTCCATCGACGCCCACACCCATGCGGCCGGCACCGGTGACCACTTGGCGGGCAACGAAGAAAGGAATCAGCCCCTGGGCAATATCATCGAAGTCGGTGTTCCGAGAGTACTGGTAATTCTCGTGGCTGCCATAGGAAGCCCCCTTGCCGTCCACATTGTTCTTGTAAAACTTCAGCCGCGGGCAGGGATCGTGTGTGGCCAACACGGACGTGCCCTGCGCGGTCAGCGATGCTACGGCCTCCCCTGCACGGCGCAGGATGAGGTCACCGGCGGCGTCGTAAAGCATCGCATCCCAGGCATTCGTGCACTCCGGTGAGGAGTATTCGGGGTGGGCGTGGTCGACGTAGAAACGCGCGCCATTGGCGGTCACCACGTTGGCCACACCCAGCGCGTTCGGGTCCACCACCGGCACGGTGTGGTAGCGCTTGAGATCGAAGCCGCGGCTATCGCGCAGCGGGTGCTCCTCCCGAAAATCCCAGCGGGAGCGCGCGCCGGTATGCAGGGCGGCATAAGCCACAACAGCATGGGTGGAGGTCACGATCGGTGACAGCGCCGGGTTGGACGGCGTGGAGATTCCATATTCAGTTTCGGTTCCTAGAACACGGCTCATGGCTACACTCCCATCAATTCGACCCCGGTGACATGCGCGCCAGCGGAGGTACCAGCGACGATCTTTGCCCACTCTTCCGGGTTGGCGGAGGTGGGGACGTATTCCGATTCAGCCTGTTCCGCGGCTATAGCCTCGTGAAGGTGCGCTGCGGTTATGCCGTTGGACTTCGCCCCATCGGTGGCAGTGGCTGCGTCCAACGCTTCCTTGATCGCCAGCTTCTTGGCACGGGAGACGATGTTGGCGATCATTGCGCCGGACACGAAGTCCCGGTAGTGCAGCACACGCGGATCCGCGTTAGCGAAGTGGAGTTTGACGAACGGCCGCTCGGCGTAGAGATCGTCGACCGCGGTATCGATGAGCTGGGAAAGGTCACCCTCGTGCGGGACTGATTCCGGAAAGTGGCGCGCAAAGATTTCCCGCGCGCCCTGCTTGGTCGGGCGGTTGACGCGAATCTTGATGTCGAGGCGCCCTGGGCGCATGATGGCGGGGTCGATGAGTTCCTCGCGGTTGGTGGCGCCGATGACGATGACGTTGCTGAGCTTCTCCACACCGTCCAGCTCCGTCAGCAGCTGCGGGACGACGGTGGTCTCCATATCGGAGGACACACCGGAGCCACGCGTGCGGAAGATGGATTCCATCTCATCGAAAAAGATGATGACCGGGCGCTGGCTGCCATCCTCGGTGGGCTCGGAAGCAAGCTCGCGGGCGCGTTCGAAGATGAGGCGGATGCGGCGCTCAGTCTCGCCTACGAATTTATTGAGCAGTTCTGGGCCCTTCACATTGAGGAAGTAGCTGGGGGCACTAGCTCCCAGCGACGCGGACAGCGAATGCGCTACCGCCTTGGCGATGAGCGTCTTTCCGCAGCCTGGCGGGCCGTAGAGCAGCACGCCCTTGGGCGGCTGGAGATCGTACTGGCGGTAGAGCTCCGGGTGCAGGAAAGGCAGCTCGACGGAGTCACGGATGAGGGAGATCTGCTCGTCCAAACCGCCGATGTCTTCGTAGGAGACGTCAGGAACCTCCTCCAGCGTGAGCTGCGCTACCTCAGTCTTGTGCACGCGCTCGGTGGCAACACCAGATTTGGGCTCGACCAAGAGGGTATCGCCGGCGCGCACGGTATCCCGCAACGCTGCGGCGAGGAGAATAACCTGCTCTTCACCAGAGGAATTAATGACCACGGCGCGGTCGGTGCCGAGACGCTCCTGTAGCGTGGCCAACGCGCCCGTATTTACCGGTGCGCAGGCCTCCACGACGACGAAGCCCTCGCCCAAGCGCACCTGCTGCCCTACTTTCAGGGAGCCGGGCTCGAGGTTCGGCGAAATCTTGACCCGCATGGCTCGGCCATTGGTATAAACCTCAGCGTCGCGGCGCGAATCGTGCGCACGCCCGGAATAGCCCAGAAAGACACCGTATGTGGAGGCGGGCTCCGCAAGGGCGTCAACCTCCGCGAGCATCTGCTGAAGCTTCGTGCGAGCATCCTTCAACAGGGCAGCAAGCTTGGCATTGCGTTCAGCGAGCTGCTCTATCTGGCGACGCTGCTGGCCAAGTTCCTGGGAATGAGTGGCATCGTTCATAGATCCCACCCTAGCGCGCAGCAACCCACGATTAGTGTGAAAGGGTTTACTTTCGGGCGCGGCGCTGCGGGCGGGGTGGCGTGACGCCGTCGGCAAGCCGGCGTGTCCAGATCAGAAACGCTGTGTGCGCGTTCATGCGGTGCTCCGGGCGGGTGGCCAAGCCCTCCACCTTCCATTCGCGCACGAGGGACTCCCAGGCCCGCGGCTCCGTAAAGCACTTCAGCTCGCGGATTCCCTCCATCACCTTCATCAGCTGCGGCACGGTGGCGACATAGGTCATGAAAACGCCGCCCGGGATGAGGATATCGCGCACCTTCTCGAGGTGCTCCCAGGGCTCGAGCATGTCCAGGATGACGCGGTCCACCGGGCCACCCAGATCCTCGACGGTGACATCGGCCAAGTCCCCCAGACGCGGGCTCCACCATTCGGGCTGCTTACCGAAGTATTCGGTGACGTTGTCCACGGCGTATTCCAGGTGATCATCGCGCACCTCATAGGAGAAAACGTGGCCTTCCGGCCCCACGGCGCGCAACAGCGTCATCGAGAGAGCGCCGGAACCGGCGCCGGCCTCGAGCACGCGTGCGCCCATGAAGATATCGCCTTCGACCAGAATCTGCGCGGAGTCTTTGGGATAAATCACCGCGGCACCCCGTGGCATCGACAGGACATGGTCCACCATGAGGTGGCGAAACAAGAGGAAGGAGCTGCCCAGAGTCGAATCGATGACGGAGCCTTCATCCATGCCGACGACATCATCGTGGTTGATGATGCCCTTGTGCGAATGGAACTGGCCTCCCTCCTCGAGGACGATGGTGTAGTGACGCCGCTTGGCATCGGTGAGCTGCACGCGGTCGCCGTAGCGGAAGGGGCCAGAATAAGCCATGGCGTGGGTACCTTTCACATAGTTTGGGTGGCTAGGATTAACCCACCAAGTATGCCTCAAGGGCGTTACCAAGCCATAGTTGGTCGCGCTCGCCCACCAGCTCGCGGGCTGAGTGCATCGAGAGCATCGGCACTCCCACGTCGACGGTGGGAATACCCAAGCGGGTGGCGGAAATCGGCCCGATAGTGGAGCCGCAGGGCACGTCGTTATTGCCTACGAAGCGCTGGTAGGGCACCTCGGCGCGGCGGCAGGCAGATTCCCACAGGGCCACGGTGTTGGCGTCGGAAGCGTAGCGCTGGTTGCCGTTGATCTTGGTCACCGGCCCCTGGCCGATGATCGGGTGGTGGGTGGGATCGTGCTTTTCCGCGTAGTTCGGGTGCACGGAGTGGGCGGCATCGGCCGACACACAGCTGGAGCGCGCGAACATTTGGAAGCGCTGCTCCTCATTGGCGCCAAGCGCCCGAGCGGTGCGGGTAAGGATATCCCCCAGAATCGGCCCACCCGCGCCATAGCGCGAAGAGGAGCCAACTTCTTCATGGTCGAAGGCCGCCATGACGAGGATGTCCTTGTGCTCAATCGAGTCGGCGTTGCGGGCAGCGGCGAGAAGGGCACGCAGGGAGGCGTGGACGGAAGAGAGGTTATCCATGCGTCCAGCAGCGATGAGCTTTTCGCCGGCGCCAAAGACTTCACCGCGCTGGGCATCGGCGGTAATGAGGTTGAAGGAAGCGATGTCTTCTGGGGCAACGCCGAGTTGCTTGCCGACGACCCCCATCACCGACGTCTCCGGTGTACCTACGGAGAGCACCGGCTGCATGTGGCGCTGGCGATCCGGCTTGAACTCATCCTTGCGGTAGAGGTGGATAGCCAGCGAAGGCAAGCGCAGCAAAGGCCCGGTATTGACCAAGTGGCGTGTGCCATCGTTCAGAATTACTTGGCCGCCGACGGTGAGCTCACGGTCGAACCAGCTGTGGAGAAGCACACCGCCATAGACTTCCACGGCCGCCTGCTGCCAACCGGCGGAGTCGAAATCTGGGGTGGGCTTGAGAGCAAGACCGGGCGAATCAGTATGGGAGCCGATAATCCGGAAGCCGGAGTCCGGGCTCGCGCCCTCGGGGACAAACCATGCCATGACCGCACCACCCCGGACCATGACGTGGCCGCCCGGTTCGGCTGACCACTCGGCGGACTCATCCTGGCGGCTAAAACCCGCCTCAACGAGTCTGCGCGCTACCTCCTCAGCCGCGTGGTAGGAGGACGGGCTGGCGGCGATGAAATCGAGAAAATCTTGCGTAGTGCTCATGCTTCCAGCTTGCCACGGACTGCCGGGTGATGCCGGAAGGACTGTGTGTGCCTATGCGCTAGGCTGAGAAACATTATGCCGAAACGACTAGCCCTCTCCCCTTCCCGCGCCTCCGATTACAAGCAGTGCCCGCTGCTCTATCGCTTCCGGGCCATCGACAAGCTCCCCGAGCCCAAGACGAAGGCACAGGTCAAGGGAACGCTGGTCCACGCCGTCCTGGAAAAGATGCACCAGCTACCCCGCGAGGAGCGGGAGTACCCGGTGGCGGTGAAGATGATTAAGCCCGAATGGGCAGTGATGATTGAATCCGATCCCGAGCTACGCGAATTAGTCCCAGAACAGGAAGAACTCGACTTCTTCGTCGAAGCACGTGAACTCATCAAGGGCTACTTCCAGATGGAAAACCCGCAAGGTTTCGACGCCCATGAGTGCGAGATGTACGTCGATACCGTCTTGCCGAACGGTGTTCCTGTCCGCGGGTTCATTGACCGCGTAGACGTTGCCCCCACTGGCGAGGTGCGCGTGGTGGACTATAAGACCGGAAAGAAGCCGCTCCCCCGTTATTCCCAGGACGCGCAGTTCCAGATGAAATTCTACGCATTGGTGTACTGGCGGCTGCTTGGCACGATCCCCACGCAGTTGCGGCTGATGTACCTCAAGGTACTGGACTCTATGTTCCTCACGCCGGGACCGGAGGAACTGGAATACTTCGAGCGCGACCTAGGCGAGCTCTGGGCCAAAATCGAAGGCGATGGCAAGGCCGGAGACTTTAGGCCGAAGACTTCAAAGCTGTGCGGTTGGTGCTCGTTCCAAGACCTCTGCCCGGCGTTTGGCGGAACGCCACCCGAGTATCCCGGGTGGCCCGACCAGACCGCGTAGATTGCGCTGCGTAGACCGCACGGCGGCTTAGAACAAGCCGGAGATCGATCCGTCAGCGGCAACGTCGATGTTGTTTGCCGCGGGCTTCTTCGGCAGGCCCGGCATGGTCATGACGTCACCGGTTAGGGCAACGATGAAACCAGCGCCGGTGCGCGGCTGAAGTTCGCGGACGTGGAGGACGTGGCCTTCCGGAGCGCCGAGCTGGCTGGGATCATCGGAGAAGGAGTACTGGGTCTTAGAGATAACGACGGGGAACTTCTCCCAGCCGTTGTCCTTGATGTACTTGAGATCCTTGAGCGCCTTGGAGGAATACTCGACGCGTTCTGCGCGGTAAATTTCCGTGGCGATGGTCTCGATGGATGCCTCGATACCATCGGCGGGATCGTAAAGCTGGTGAGAGGAGCCTTCGGAGAGGCTGTCCAAAAGGCGCTCAGCTAGCGCGGTGGCGCCGGCGCCTCCCTTGGCCCACACCTCTGCTTCCTCGAGCGCGACGTCAAAGTCTGCCGCCCACTGGCGCATGAACTCGCGCTCGGCATCGGTATCGCTGCCGAAGAGGTTGAGGGCCACCACTGGGGTCAGACCAAACTTGCGGAGGTTCTCCACGTGGCGCTCCAGGTTGACCACACCCTTCTTCAACGCTTCCAGGTTTTCCGTAGTCAGTTCCTCACGTGGCTGGCCACCGTTGTACTTCTGGGAACGGATTGTCGCCACGACGACGGCGCCGGCGACATCGAGGTCACCGAAGCGGGACTTGACGTCGAGGAATTTTTCACCGCCGAGATCCGCGCCGAACCCTGCCTCCGTAAGAACGATATCGCCGAAGCGCATCGCGGTTTGGGTAGCGAGGAGCGTGTTGCAGCCGTGAGCGATGTTGGCAAATGGTCCGCCGTGGACGAAGGCCGGGGTTCCGCCGAGAGTTTGCACCAAGTTGGGGTTGAGTGCATCGCGCATCAGTGCCGTCAGCGCGCCTTCTGCCCCCAACTCGCGCGCAGTGACCGGCTTCTGGTCATAGGTGTAGCCCACGGTGATGTCGCCAAGGCGCTTCTTCAGGTCTGCCAAGTCAGTGGCGAGTCCCAGGATGGCCATGATTTCGGATGCCGCGGTAATGGTGAAACCGGTCTCCCCCGGTACACCGTGGGCCGGGCCGCCAAGACCGGTGACGACATTGCGCAGCGCGCGGTCGTTGACGTCGATACAGCGCTGCCAGGTGATGCGACGCGGATCGATGTTGAGAGCGTTGCCTTGGTGGATGTGGTTATCGATGATGGCGGCCAAGGTATTGGTCGCCGCAGAGATGGCGTGGAAGTCACCCGTGAAGTGGAGGTTGATGTCCTCCATGGGAACAACCTGGGAGTAGCCGCCTCCAGCGGCGCCTCCCTTAATGCCCATGACGGGGCCCTGGGAGGGCTCGCGCAGTGCCACGATAGCCTTCTTCCCCAGCTGGGTGAGGGCATCGGTCAAACCGATAAGGACAGTGGATTTGCCCTCACCTGCTGGAGTCGGCGAGACACCAGTAACGAGGACGAGCTTGCCGTTGGCGGGTGTATCCCCAACTTGGGTGATATCTACCTTGGCTTTATTCTGCCCATAAGGGATAAGAGCGGGCGCCGGGATACCGGCGCGGGCAGCAATATCAGTGATGGGTTCGAGCTGGTGGGCTTGAGCGATCTCAACATCAGAAGGTTGCGTAGTCATGCCCACCAGCTTAGCGTGCTAAAGAAGTGTCTTGAGCAAAATCAAATAATTTTTTGATAATGCTAGAGAACGACTGCGCCGATGGCGTAGCACAGGAGGACCGACAAGGCGATGCTCACAGTGCCAGGAATGATGAACGGGTGGTTGAAGACAGCCTTTCCGATGCGGGTCGAGCCAGTGTCATCCATTTCAACGGCCGCCAACAGGGTCGGGTACGTCGGCAGAATGAACAGAGCGGATACCGCGGGGAAGGCAGCGACAGCGGTCAGCGGGTTGACGCCAAGGGCCAGGGCCGCAGGCATGAGAGCCTTGGTGGTGGCTGCCTGGGAGTACAGCAGCGCCGCAGCAAAGAAGAGCACGATGGCCAGCAACCATGGGGCGGATTCGATGACGGACCCGGAAATGGCCTGGATGTCCTCCATGTAGTGGTTAATCAGCGTGGTGCCCAACCAGGCCACACCAAGCACACAGATACAGGCAGACATGCCAGACTTGAACACTGGGGTGTTGAGTACATCGCCAGCGGAGATCTTGGTGATCATGACGATGAGGGTTGCAGCGGTAAGCATCACCGTCATGATGGCTTCGTTACGGGGCAGAGTCGGCTCTTCGATGAGTCCTACCTGGGAGGAGGTCAGGGTGGCCCACAGCATAACGATGACGATGGCAACCAGGAAGATGATCACGGAGGTCTTGGCGCCCTGCACCGGGCTGTAGTTGTGGGAGCCCTGTGGCATCTTTACCAGGCCTTGGGCCTTGCGTTCTTGGTAAACGGGATCATCTTCGAGCTCAGCGCCTGCTCGGTTGGCAATCCAGGCGGCAGGGAAAATGGAGAGGAACGTCGCAGGAATGAGCACGGCGAGGATCTGCAAATAGCCCACGCCCATGGGCTCCAACAGGGAGGCCAGCAAGATTACGGCCGCAGAGATGGGTGAGGCGCAGATGGCCATCTGCGAGGCAACAACCGCGATGGACAACGGGCGTGAGGGGCGGACCTTGCCTTCCTTGGCGACCTCGACGATAACCGGGAGCGTGGAAAAAGCGGTGTGTCCAGTGCCTGCCAGAACGGTCATCAGCCACGTGACGACCGGGGCATAGAACGTGATCTTCTTCGGGTTTTTACGAAGGAATCTCTCTGCCAGGTAGACCAGATAGTCCATGCCGCCGGCGCGCTGCATGGCAGCGATGGCCGCGATAACGGTCATGATGATGCCGATGACATCGAAGGGGATATCTTCGCGGGTGACGGGGACGCCGGTGAGGCCTAAAAGTAGAACGCCCAAGCCGCCGGCCATACCAATGCCGATTGAACCGATTCGGGCACCGAGATAGATCGCCGCAAGGACGATGAGGATGTGCACTACAACCATTGTGTAACTCCAATATGTGCAGTTGAACTGCAGTATGGGTGGTAATTCGCGCGGCGGTCAGAACACGACCATGGCGCGAGAACTGACAGTTTTTATTCTTCCCTATTGGTGTGGCTTTAGCGAGTATTCAGGCCCGATTGTGTCCGTTTCCACAAAAGTGCGCACCGACGGCTCGGTCTCGAGAGAGGGCGTGATACCTGGTGTGGTTGAAAACGGGCACACGCCCGCGCCGCCATCATTGAGGCAGCGCGGGCGTGTGTTGTACAGCATGAGCGATTCGCTCTCGCTAGTGCTGGGCGACGATTTATTCGTCGATGTACAGCTGGCCGCGGAACTCCGGGTGCATGAGGTTTTCCACGGACAGAACCTTGTTGAGGGTTTCCTCGTCGAGCAGGCCCTTCTCCAGAACCAGTTCCTTGACTCCCTTGCCGGTCTTCAGGGACTCCTTGGCAATGAGGTCACCGTTGTGGTGGCCGATGAACGGGTTCAGGTAGGTGACGATACCGATGGAGTTCTCCACATAAGCACGGCAGACGTCAGCGTTGGCGGTGATGCCCACGACGCACTTCTCACGCAGGGTGTCGACGGCGTTGCCCATGATGCGGATGGACTGGAACAGTGCCTCACCGATCACCGGCTCCATGACGTTGAGCTGCAGCTGGCCTGCCTCAGCGGCCATGGTGACGACGTGGTCGTTGCCGAAGATCTTGAAGCAGACCTGGTTGACAACCTCCGGAATAACCGGGTTGACCTTACCCGGCATGATGGAGGAACCAGCCTGACGCGGCGGCAGGTTGATTTCGGCCAGGCCAGCGCGGGGGCCAGACGACAGCAGGCGCAGGTCATTACAGATCTTGGCCAGCTTCATTGCTGCACGCTTGATGGTGGAGTGCAGCAGTACGTAAGCGCCACAGTCAGAGGTTGCCTCAATGAGATCGCGGGCGGTCTTAATCTCCAGACCAGTGACCTCGGACAATGCGGCGGTGACCTGGTGGCGGTAGCCGGCCGGGGTATTCACGCCGGTACCGATAGCGGTTGCGCCGAGGTTGATCTCCAGCAGACGCTTCTGGGCGTCACGCAGGATGGCCTGCTCTTCCGCAAGGTTGTGCGCGAAGGCCTTGAATTCATCACCAAGGGTCATCGGAACGGCATCCTGCAGCTGGGTGCGGCCCATCTTTAGGATGTCAACGAACTCGTTGCCCTTGGCGTGGAATGCTGCCTGCAGGGTATCGATGCGCTCGATGAGGTCTTCCATGGCGTAGTAGATGCCCAAGCGGAAGCCGGTGGGGTATGCGTCATTGGTGGACTGGGACATGTTGACATCATCGTTCGGGTTGATGACGTCGTAGGAACCCTTTTCCTCACCGAGGTACTCGAGTGCCAGGTTGGCTACAACCTCGTTGGTGTTCATGTTGAGGGAGGTACCAGCGCCACCCTGGAAGACATCCAGCGGGAACTGGTCCATGCAGCGGCCCTCTTCCAGGATCTGGTCACAAGCCCAGATGATTGCCTCTGCCTTCTTCTTAGGAAGGACGTGCAGACGGCGGTTAGCCATCGCGGTAGCCTTCTTGACCTGCACCATACCGCGGATGAAATCCGGGATGGTGTTGATGGTCACGTAGGAAATCTGGAAGTTCTCGATAGCGCGCAGCGTATGAACGCCGTAGTACGCATCGCTCGGAACCTCTACGGAGCCGAGAAGATCAGTCTCAGTACGCGTCTTTTTGCTGGACGGGGACTTCGGAGCCTTGTTGGTGGCTTTTTCCTCGACCTGGGACTTCACGTCCTTGGTCTCCTTGGCCTCCGGCTGAGCATCCTTCTTAGTTGTCTTTGCCATCGGGGCTGACTCCTTGCATAAAAATCGAAGAACGATGATGGTCAGCCCCCATCGTAGCTAGGAGCGCGAATAAAATGCTTGGATTCTCCCCCTAAAAGCGGGCAATTCGCAGATCCGAAGCCAAGATTGCCTCGGCGCCAAGCCCTTCCAGCGCGTCCATCACCTGATTAGCCTGCTTGCGGGGCACCATGACGCGCACAGCCACCCACCCTTCGCGTGCCAGTGGTGAGATGGTGGGACCAGTCAAGCCGGGGGTCACAGCTTCGACGTCTGGGAGCTTCTCTTCCGCCACGTTGTAATCGAGCATGACATAGTGGCGGGCGTTGAGGATTCCGCGAATGCGGCTGAGCACAACGTTCTCTTCGGCCGTGACTTCTTCGCCCTCGCGCTTGATCACGACCGCCTCGGAAGAAACGATGGGTTCGCCAAAGGGCTTAAGCCCTTGCTGACGCAGGGTAGTTCCCGTTGAGACAACATCTGCGATCACGTCTGCGACACCGAGGTGAATCGAAATCTCTACCGCTCCGTCGAGGCGAATGACGTCAGCCTCAATTCCATTCGCGCTGAGGTGATTGCGCACAACGTTAGGGTACGAAGTGGCGATGCGCTTGCCCTGGAGCTTCGGAACATCCCACTGCTCCCCCGCTGGTGCTGCGTAGCGGAACGTCGAGGCGCCAAAACCGAGGTCCAAGACTTCGTTGAATTTCGCGCGCGAATCGAGAGCCAAGTCGCGGCCAGTAATCCCGAGATCAAGGACACCCTGCGCGACATAAATGGCGATATCTTTCGGACGCAGGAAGAAGAACTCGACGCCGTTGTCCTCATCCACTACGTTCAACGATTTATTGTGACCACGGCCCTTATATCCTGCTTCCTTGAGGATCTCCAGAGCGGCCTCGGACAGAGAGCCTTTGTTAGGGACGGCGATTTTGATCATGAGTGTGCGGTGCTTTCTACGGTGATTGCGCTGGTTGTTGAAACTGCTGGAAGCCCTCGTACTGGGCGGCCGATTAGAGGTAGGTGTAAATATCCTCGAGCTTCAGGCCACGCTTGTGGGCCATGACTTGGAGCCAGTACAGCAGCTGCGACATCTCCTCGGCGAGCTCTTCATCGGACTGATATTCTGCGGCAATCCACACTTCGCCAGCCTCTTCGATGATTTTCTTGCCCAGGTGGTGGATCCCTTTGTCAAAAGCTTCCACGGTGCCGGAGCCTTCAGGGCGCTCGGCGATTTTCTGGGACAATTCCTCAAACAGGCTCTCAAAATTCTTCACAATGGCTTATTCTTCCACACTGCTGCATAAAATGCTTCCTCCCTAGCCGAAATCCCGACGGAAGGAGTCAACCGCTCCACCGCCCCGCAGCGAATCCGCGGCGGCTAGAGTGCGCGTAGGCGGTTGTACCAGTCGTGCACGTCGGAAGCTGAAGCGCCGTCGAGATGGCGGTGCTGGGTTCCGCGCAACTCAGTGATGACGGTCGCCTCCTCCGGTACTGCAACGTGGTCGCCCTCAGGCAACGCGATAACGGTGCAGCCGGCGTCGACAGCCGCGCGCATGCCGGCTGCAGAATCTTCAAAGACCAGGCAATCCTGCGGTAAGGCGCCTACCCGGCGGGCAGCTTCGGCATACATGTCCGGAGCGGGCTTGCCCCGCGGGACTTCGTCACCGCAAATCGTGTCCACGAAGTAGTGTCGGCCTAAAGACGCGATCGCGGAGTCCGCCACGTAACGTTCGGTATTCGTGGTCACCATCATGGGCACACCCAACTCCTTGAGCTCACCAAGCAGCTCCGGAATACCCGGGAAAATCTCGAGGTGTTCGGCGAAAAGGGACTTGACATAGTCGAACATGAGCCGGCGGTACTTTTCGGTATCTCCCGGCTGAAGCACGACGCCCGCCTTATCGGCGCAGATGGCTAAGGTGTCCTCGAACGTGGCACCTACCGTGGCTAACCGCTCCGTCGGCGTTAGCCGGCGTCCCAGCGTTTCGGAGAGGTGGAAGGTGGCTTGCTCCCAAAGGGGCTCGGAATTAGTAAGGGTGCCATCCATATCCCAGAAGATCGCTGCGGGACGGGTAGCACCTGCAGCCTGCTCGCTATCAGTCAATTAAAAATCCAGTTCCGGTAGCTGTCCCAAGGCATCGTCATCCGCGCCGGTGGCCGCCGAGGCAGAGTGGATAAGCTCCGTGAGCTCCTCCTTTTCCTCCGGCTCCAGCACTGCGTCAGCATTCTTTCGGTTGAAGGCGGCGAGTTTCTCCACGGAGGGGCGCACCGCTGCACTCAACAGCCCACCTTCCGGATCATCGGGCAGCTTATCCAGATCATCGAGGAAGGACTCGAGGATGTTGCGAAGATCCGGGAGCACCGTTGCATCGAACGGTGCCTCCCAGAACTCCTTTTCCTCTTCCTTGAGGTAATCCCCGGTGGCAAAGGACTCGAGGTTGGACATGAACTCATCTACGGTGGGCTGGAATTCGGCGCGAATCGTCATGAGCTAAATCATGCCTGAAGTTGTCTAGAGGCGCACGCCCAGCAGAGAATTAAGTGCAGTGCGCAGCAAGCTGGACGCCTCCTCATCCGGAGCAGCATCCTGCAGTGCCTTATCTGCCCATTGATCGATGACCTCAAGGGCACGTGGCGTATCGAGGTCGTCGGCCAAGGCACGACGTACGTGGTGCACGACCTCCTTGACTTCCCCCACGTTGCCTGCCGTGCGGGAAGCCGCCCGCCAGCGCTCCAGCCGCTCCTGCGCGGTGTTCAGGACCGCATCGGACCAGTCACGGTCGGCTCGATAGTGGCCGGCGAAGACACCGAGACGGATGGCCGAAGGGTCGACGCCCGCCTCGACGAGCTTGTGGACGAACACCAGGTTGCCCAATGACTTCGACATCTTGGTGCCGTCCAAGCCGATCATGCCGGTATGCACATAGGACTGGGCCATCCGCTCCACACCCAACGCTGCTTCCGCATGGGCCGCGGAGAATTCGTGGTGCGGGAACTTCAGATCCGATCCGCCGCCCTGGATATCAAAGCTGGACCCGAGCCGGTTGGTCGCGATGGCGGAACACTCGATGTGCCAGCCCGGACGCCCCGGGCCAAACGGAGATTCCCAGGCGGGTTCGCCCTCGCGGTGGGCGCGCCAAATGAGCGCATCCAAAGGATCCCGCTTGCCGGGACGGTCCGGGTCACCGCCGCGCTCGGCAAAGAAGGTCTCCATCTGCTCGCGGGAATAATTCGACTCGTAGCCGAAGTTCTTCGTGGCCTCGATGGAAGCGTAGATATCCGGGAACTCAGGATCGTCGACAACGTAGGCTGCATCGGCGTCGAGAAGCGCCTGCACCATGACCGTAATCTCGTCGATGGCCTCCATCGCTCCGACGAAGTGCTGAGGCGGAAACACGGAGAGCAGCTCCATGTCCGAGCGGAAAAGATTGATCTGCGAGGTGCCCAGTTCGCGCCAATCCACACCGTCGCGCTCAGCGCGCTCGAAGAGCGGATCATCCACGTCGGTGATGTTCTGGGCGTAATTCACGGTGTAGCCGTTATCCAGCAATTGGCGGTAAATCAGATCAAACGTGAGATAGGTCGCTGCATGGCCCAGGTGAGTGGAATCATAAGGGGTAATGCCACAGACATACATCGTGGCGGTCTCCCCCTTGATGTTGAGCTTCTTTACCTCTTCATCAGCGGAATCATAGAGGTGAAGCGGCGACGGGACGCCAGGGACGGAATCGATGTGCGGGACGGGCCAAGATTGCATGGGCACCATCCTAACGTGTGACCCCACCGCCGCGGGCGCATGGCCGGTTAGGGGGCAAGAACCCCGAGGCCCAGCAACAGCATGACGAGAAGCCCGACAGGAATGCGGTAGGCCGCAAACCATTCGAAGGAGTGGCTGCCCACGAACTTCAGCAGCCACGCAATAGACGCATAGCCGACGACGAACGCGATGAGCGTGCCGACGAGCAGCTGGGCGCCGGTGGCAGACTGCCCCACGGTGGGGCCGAAGGCGTCGCCAAGCGAAAACAGCCCCGAAGCCATGACCGCAGGAATGGCCAAGAGGAAGCTAAAGCGCGTCGCCACCTCGCGATCCAAGCCCAAAAAGAGGCCGCCCGAAATCGTTCCTCCCGAGCGCGAGACACCTGGGATAAGTGCCAAGCACTGGCACAGGCCCATGACGATGGCATCGCGCATCGTCAGTTCCTCGAAGCTGCGTTCCTTCTTCCCTACCCTCTCGGCGATGATGAAAACGAAAGAGAAGAGCACGAGCATGGAGGCGGTAATCCACAGGTTGCGTAGGTTATCCCTAATCAGGTCCTTGCCCAGCACGCCCAGGATGCCAATGGGGATGGAACCGACGATGACCATCCATCCCATGCGGTAATCCTGGCCACGCTGGTCCTTGCGCACGAGACCTATGAACCAGCCTTTGAGGATCTGCCAAATCATTCCCGCGAAGTACACGATCACTGCCAACTCGGTGCCGAGCTGGATAACCGCAGTGAAGGAGGCGCCTGCGTCTTGGCCCCAAAACAGGGTGGACACGATGCGCAGGTGTCCGGAAGAGCTCACGGGCAGGAATTCGGTGAGGCCTTGGACGAGGGAGAGGATGATGACCTGCATCCATGTCATGGCTTCAGTTGTCGCTGTTGTAGTCACCCGCGACAGCCTACTAGCGCGGTCCATGGCTTCCGGTTTCCACCACGCTGACTGCTAGGATGAGGGATCGTGAAAATGCGTCGTGTTCTGCTTTCTTCTGCCCTTCTCACCAGCGCCTGCGCTCTTGCCGCCTGCAATCCCACGGTTGGTGTTGGCGCAGATCCCAATTCCGCGGTCTATGGCAAGGCCGAACCCGCCTCCTCCCCGGCGGCCACCAAGCCGGTGGGCAACGTCGTCCCCTTCGATGCCGTGTCGGATCTCGCCGCAGTCGGTGACGTCCTTGCAGTTCGCACCGATGAGTCACTCGCCGTAGGCACCGCCGATGACTTCTCCGAGGAGAAGGCCACCACAGTATCCGTCGATGCGAAATGTGGCGACCTGACTGCCTCCGACCAGCACTTCCTTCTCGCCTGTGGGGATAAGGTACTGGTCTTTGATCCCCAGAGGCCGGATTCCCCCCAGGAGTTAGCAGTGGATGAGGAGACGCCGGTGACGGTGGCCGCAGAGGCCTCCAGCGGCGAGGTTTTTGTGGGCTCTGGGGAGTCCACGACTATCGGGGTCTACGTGGACGGTGAACGTAGCAGCGATATCACGGTGGAAGCAGGCTCGGATCAGCTCATCTCCGTCCCCAATCCGGATGGCGCCGACGGCATCGTCCGCATCTTCAGGGAGGACTCCACAATTCAGTCGTTGGACTGGGAGAAGGATCGCGCGGGCGGACGCCTTCGCTCGGGCCAGGGCGTGGGACAGATCGCGGGCGGTGAGGGCGCCGTGGTCGTAGCTTCAGACACCGTGGGCAAACGCGTGGCCATTTACACCGCCAGCGACGTCATCCGCCTACACCAGTACGGAAACATCGACGGCACGCCGTGGGGCGTGGCCTGGGACGCAGAGCGTTCCTTGACTTGGGTGACCACCACTGACAACAATCTGTTGCACGCCTTCACCGTCGCTGCGGGTGTTCCGGAGTCCGTCGGCAGCATGGCCACGGTGGCGGACGCTCAGAACGTTGCCGTGCTTGGCGACGGCACCCTCGTCACCGCCTCAGCTAGCGGTGACGGCCTCCAGTTCATCAGCGATCCGCAACTCGACGAGACACCCCGCTAACTTTCACCATCCCGCCCCTTTTGATTTTCACTTCTTTTTAAGGACACCGCATGCAGTACTCAGCCCTTGACCGTGCCCGCCACGCGGCCTACCAGGCCGCGTTGAAGGGAATGTTCAAACTCAGCCCGGAACGTATCCACGGCATCATCAATGGCGGTCTCGCCGCGCTTCAGGTCGCCTCGCCGCTTAACCGTGCGCTGGGCAAGATCGTACCGGTCACTGATCCGGTCCTAGCGCAAGAGGTCTTTGGCGTGCGCTTCCCGCGCCCGCTGGGGCTGGCCGCAGGTTTTGATAAGAATGCGGCGGCTGCCGACGTCTGGTCCCCCATCGGCTTCGGATACGCCGAGCTCGGCACCATCACCCCGAAGGCGCAGCCGGGCAATCCAGCTCCCCGACTTTTCCGGCTCAAGGCTGACAAGGCCATCTTGAACCGCATGGGCTTTAACAACGAGGGCGCGCTGGTGGCTGCCCGCAACCTACGCAAGCGCCGCTCTAACGATGTCGTGGGCATCAACATCGGTAAGAACAAAGTCACTGAAGCTGAGCATGCGGTGGATGACTACCGCCAATGCGCATCAGTGTTAGGGGATCTGGCCGATTATGTCGTGGTCAACGTCTCCTCCCCTAATACCCCGGGCCTGCGCGACCTGCAGGCGGTGGAATCCCTGCGCCCCATTATGGAGGCCGTGGTGGAATCGACGTCCTCGCCGGTCTTGGTGAAGATTGCACCGGACCTCAGCGATGAAGATATTGATGCCGTAGCTGATATGGCCGTAGAGGTTGGACTAGCAGGCATTGTGGCCACAAATACCACCATCTCACGCGAGGGGTTGGTAACCCCGGCTGAGGAGGTCGCGGCGATGGGAGCCGGCGGCGTGTCCGGCCCTCCGGTGGCTGCGCGCTCGCTGGAGGTCCTGCAGCGCCTCCACTCCCGTGTGGGCGATAAGCTGGTTCTGATCTCGGCCGGTGGTATCTCCACCCCGGAGCAGGCGTGGGAGCGTATCACCGCAGGAGCCTCGCTGCTGCAGGGCTACACCGGCCTGATCTACGGCGGCCCGGATTGGATCCGCGACATCCACCGTGGCATTGCTCAGCAGATTCACGCTCACGGCTTGAGCAACATCTCGGAGGCTGTAGGTTCCGGCCTGGAATGGGCGGACTAGACCGCCACGGCGGTCCTAGCGCAAGGTGCGGCGGATAATGACCGCACACAACCCTGCTGCGACGGCGTACAGGAAGACCACGTACTGGCCCATCGTGGTGAGAACCGTGTTGGGAAGCGCCCGGCTGGCGATGATGAGGACGAGCGCCAGGACCAGGGCGATGATCTGCTCGCGGCTGCCCCGCTGATCGCGGCGTTGGGTGCTGAATGCGCCGACGAGAAGCGCCGCACCCACAATGGCCAGGCGGCGCCATGTCCATTCGAAGGTAGCTCCCCAGCCGTCGGTAAATATGGATACGAGCCCGAATAGCGCGAGCACGGCGGCCAGCAGCATGAAGGCGCCGCCCACGCGCAGGGCGGCGGGGATGTCTACTCCGTCGGTGGTGGGGTTGGTCTCCGGATTCTTACTCATTGTGATGAGTGTAATTGGCCCTTTTAGTGGGCTTCGTACCAGCCCCAGGTAACCGCACGGCCAAGCGTGTGGAAGAAGAGGTTGAAACCGAGGACCGTTGGAGTGGCGTCCGGATCAATGTCCAGTTTTTCTACGTCAACGGCGTGTACGGCGAACAAGTAGCGGTGCGGAGCATGCCCGGCTGGCGGCTGGGGTCCGTAGTAGACGCGTTGGCCGCTATCGCCTCGCAGGCTGATGACACCGTCGTGGCCGAGGTCTTCAGCAGAGCCGGCACCAGTAGGTAGCTCGCGGACATCGGCAGGAATGTTGAAAGCCGCCCAGTGCCAGAAACCTGAGCCCGTTGGTGCGTCAGGATCAAAGCAGGTGACGGCGAAGGACTTAGTTCCCTCCGGTACGTCGGACCACGACAGCTGCGGGGACACATTCTCAGGCGCGCGGAAACGCTCCGCGATCTCTGAGCCTTCCTCGATGTCAGAGGACGTCACGGTGAAGCTGGGGACATCTCCCAACGGTGCGTAAGGGTCCGGGCCCGGGAAACGAGAGTCAGTGGCGTAGTTCACGGTGGTATCTGAAGTGTTGCTAGTCATAGATCCCTTTGTACCGGAAAGCTATATTCAGCGCGCCGATTTAGGGTGCAGACGCCATATACAGGGCTTGCGGGTGCACCGTCCGGCACGCGCAAGCGCTAACGAACAACGTACTTTCACCGGTGTGTTTTCAACCCTTAAAAGTAGCGTGAAAACATGGCGTGTAGTGCTGATTTGTGAAGTGGCACCGGTTCGGGATACAGTATTCGAGTGCCCAGCCGAGAGGCTGAACAAACACCCTAGCCCGGGTGGCGGAATGGCAGACGCGCTAGCTTGAGGTGCTAGTGTCCTATTAACGGACGTGGGGGTTCAAGTCCCCCCTCGGGCACAACCGAAACCCCGTGTCTCGCACCATCGGAAAAGATGATGTGAGACACGGGGTTCCTGCTTTCGTTGGTCCGGCCGGCGGCCGCGGGCGCCCCGACTCGGAGGCCCCGCACAATCCCCTATCCCGCTGTAGTAATAGTGGGTTCCCGCTCTTCGACCACCGTGGCTTTCTTCTTCGACGTGACGTAGCTGTGTACTGCCTTGATCGCAATGGGAGCTACTGACAGCGCAATAATGAGCAGCATGATCTTCTCAATCGAGTTGGCGATGCCCGGAATATTGCCCAGAAAGACGCCGACGAGGTTCATAGAAAGCACCCAAGCCACTGCCCCGCTGACATTCCAGCCAATGAACTTCTTATAGCGCATCCCGGCCGTCCCGGCAGCCACCGGGATGAAGGTACGTACGATCGGAACGAACCGTCCCAGCACCAAAGCAAGAGGGCCGTGCTTGCGGAAAAAATTCTCCGCGGTGTTAAGGTACTCCAACTTGAGGAGCCGTGCATCCTGCTGAAACAAGCCGCGCCCGAAGCGGTGGCCAATCCAATAGCCCACTTGATCACCTGCAATAGCAGCCACGATACCCACGGTGATAAGCAGCCACAGTGAGACATGGAGATCGTGGCGCAGAATCGCGGCGGTCACCAGAAGGGAGTCTCCCGGAAGAAACGGAAAGAGCACGCCTGATTCGATGAATACAACGAGCGCAATTCCGCCAATCACCCACGGCCCGAACGCTTCGAGTAAGGTGGCCGCGTCCATATAGGACGTGAGGTTATGAAGAAAGTCCAAGATCCACTCCAAAAAGATCATCGGTGTCAGGACAGACACGAAAAGAAAGCAGTGCGGATGCGCACCGCTCTTCAGTATCCTCCGCGAAGTCCATATCGTATGCACTGGATTGGGGCTTGCCAGCAAGTTGGGGCGAAACTGCCAGCCCCTCCCTAGACGGCGTTGATATCTGCTTTTATTTCCTCCCCGCTAGCGCTGGGCGCGAGTATTCTTCATGCAGCCTGAATGAGGGATCAGCAGCCTTGTAGCGCTAGGCTTGAAGCCCTATGAAAACTGGTTGGGTGCGCAGCGTCGGTGACTTCTTCGTGTCACTGGGACGATCGGCATGGCAGAGCTTTCGTCGCTGGAGCTGGAAGCGGTGGGCAGCAGTAATCGTTGCCGGCGCGGCGTTGATTGTAGGTGCCGTGCTTGTCGACGTCCCCTCGCTCGCCGTGCTGCGCTCGTGGTCGGAGCACCTTGGGCCTTGGTTCGTTGTGGCCTTTACAGGGGCCTATGTTTTCTTTACGCAGTTTCCCATCCCGCGAACTGTATGGACGCTCGCCGCTGGCCTGCTTTTCGGTCCGTGGCTGGGGTTGGCCATCTCTCTCGTGGCGCTGACCATCTCCGCTACCGTTTCCTTGCTCATTGTGCGCAGCTTGCTCGGTGAGTGGATTCGTCCGCACCTCACGCACCCAGCGGTGTACGCAATCAACGCTCGACTCGACCGGCGCGGCTGGCTGGCTGTAGCGTCACTGCGGATGGTGGCGGGAGTTCCTTTTTCCTTACTCAACTATGTCGCCGCGCTGACTCCCATTTCGGTCATGCACTTCTCCGTAGCCACGCTCATCGGCTCTATCCCCACGACCGCCATCGGCGTCTTCTTCGGGGATGCGCTCACCGGCTCCACGAGCCCCTACACCATTGTCGCCTTCCTGTTAGCGGCCGCGCTCGGGGCCGCGGGGCTCATTCTTGACACGCGTTTGCCTCTTGCCCCCGGAACGCGCGGCTCGGTCAAGCGCAAGGGGTAGACTGGGCCTTGTTTCTCTCTGGAAGGAGTCCCGCACTGTGCTAGCAGTCCACGCCCGTTACCGCGGCCGCTCGGTACGCCGAGCTGATTTGGTTCAACGCTCCGCCGCTGCCTTGTCCACCCTGGAAGGCATTGGTGAATTCGAGGTTCTCGGTGTCGAGGATATCTGCGCCGTGGCCTATTCCTCTTCCGCAGTCTGCGATGTTGTGATGGCGCTGCTCGCGGACGGTGATTGGGCCATCGGCATCGGAGTTATCCCCGGCCAAGGGGCCGGTGACGCCGAAACTCGGGCGGTGGCTACCGCCGCGGTCAAAGGCTCCGCTCGTGCGGGGCACGTCTACGCCAAGGTGGATCGTCGCGGGCGGGCACAGCAAGCGCAGGATATTGCGGCGGCCTTCGCCCTTTTAGGCTTTGTCTTGAACAAGCGCACGATGGAGGGCCGCGAGGCCACCTCGCTGGTACGCGGCGGGCTGAACCAAAATGAGGCCGCTGAAGAACTGGGCATATCCAAACAGGCGATGTCCCAACGCCTGCAAGCTGCGGGCTGGGCGGCAGAGACCGCCGGCTGCCAGCTGGCGGTCAACCTCATCGACCGAGCAAATGCGGATTAGAGTAAATCCTCTTTGCTCAGCTCCGGTGTGGTGACGAAGTCCACGAGCCGCTCTACCGCACCGATCAGCGTGGAATCCAGATCCCGGAATGACGTCACGGCGTTGTAGACGCGGCTCCAGCCTTCCTTAGGGTCAGACCATCCAACACGGCGGCAGATGCCAGTCTTCCAGTCCTCTCCAAAGGGCACGTCCGGCCAGGCTCGCAGCCCGAGGCGCTCAGGTTTGACTGCTGCCCAGATATCAATGAAGGGATGCCCGGTAACGAGCACGTGCTCGCCGACCGTCTGCGTCAACCGCGTCTCCTTCGATCCTTCGACAAGGTGATCCGCCAAAACCCCTACGCGGCGTGCAGGGCCCGGCTGAAATTCGGCGAGACGTTCCTCGAGGTTGTCCAGACCTTCGAGGTATTCGACGACCACACCTTCCACGCGCAGGTCGTGGCCCCACACCTTTTCCACGATGGCGGCATCGTGGATGCCCTCGACCCAAATGCGTGATGGCGCGGCTACCTTCGCTTCCACATTTTCCACGCGGCGTGATCCTGAATTGGACTTGCGGGGTGCTTGCTTTTCGACGTAGCGGGTCAGCGTAACCGGCTGTCCCTCCAATAAAAATCCACCTTTGACGAGTTTGAAGACACGTGCGTTTCCGTGCCGATCCTCGAGCCGCACTACTGGGCCCCACACGGTCTTGTCAACGCCTAAGACCGCTCCCACAAAATCATCACCGCGAACCTCGACCACCATGCCTGGTTCTGCGGGTACCTCGGGGTACTCCGTCTTCTTGTTGCGTGCATGTCCGGCAAAAATATCGCCGCCATAGGGGTCCCGGGAATTCAAGCTCATAGCGGTCTACCCTATCGTCTACACTGTCCAGCCATGGATATGCGCGCCGAAGTTTGGTCCCCTCTACAAAACGTTGCCGTGTGGCTTGGAGCGTGGTTGTGGGGCCAGGAATCTACCGATGACTTCCTCGACGCTCTCACTGAGCTTGGCGGCGAGCAAGTAGCCGCTGACGGTAAGCCTTTCGTTAATGTTATGTCACTTCTAAGGCGCGAGTCGGCCGCGATCATCGAGCGCGGTGAACGCGAGCCATTGCTGCGGCTGGTCCTTTCTGGGCCCGGCGAAGCGCCGGCTCTTCCGGCGGGATCCGAGTCCGCTCAAGCTGCGGTCGAAAACCCGGCCGGCGCCATCGTTGTGCGCACCAACGATCCTGATAGGAATTTAGTGCTTATCCCCACCTACATCGCAGGTGTGACGCGGTGGACGGTGATTGAGGAAACGGACCCGTTGCCCTCGCCCGCGTGGCTGAGCCCAGGAGAAGCGGATGCGCTGCTGAGCACTGCAACGAATGAATCGGCCTCTCTCATCGAAGCAACGGGGTATCGCAGCGATGCTCTCCCCAACCCGCGGCTGACCGTAGGTACGCTGAGCGACTTCTACGACACCCCGGGCTTGCCCTCAGCGGTGCCGGGGCGTGCGGCAAAGCTCTTTGCTCGGGCTGACCGGGTTGCTGCCATTATCGAGACGGTGACTGATCGAGTCCAAGACCACAGCCTCGATCCGCAGCTTCTGCGCCTGTGGCGCCACATCCGCCAAGCGCGCATGGCGGGAGTGGCCTACGCGTTAAGCGAATTCGCACGCTAGTGAGGCTTGCGCAGCGACCAAATATCGCAGCAACCATCGGCGCAGGGCTCGCCGTTGACCGTGCACCCCTGCACTGTGACCTCGCCGAGGGACGCGGGCACACTGCCCTGCTCTAGTTCCTCGATCAGATCCACGATCAGCGATGCAAAGCGCTCAGACGGCCCGGCGGTGCGGGTGCGGTAGACACTGACGCCCATCGCATCGGCGGCCTGCTTGAGCTCGGAATCGAGATCCCAGATCACCTCCATGTGATCAGAGATGAATCCGATGGGACAGACGACGACGCCGTCGACGCCTTCCTCTTCGTGGATCCGTGTGGTGTGGTCTACGATGTCTGGTTCCAGCCACGGTGTGGCCGGGTTACCAGAGCGCGATTGCCACACGAGGTCATAGTCCTTAACGCCGGCGGCCTCGGCGACGAGGCGAGAGGCCTCCGCCACCTGGCGGGAGTAAATATGTTTATCCCCTTCGTCACCTCCAACCGCATCGTGTGCCGTGGGCACTGAGTGCGCGGTGAAGAGCATGCGAGTGCTAGCCAGCTTGTCGTCCGGAACCTGCGTGTAGGCCTCCCGGACAGCGGCAGCCATTTCCTCTACAAACTTCGGGTGATCGAAGAACTGGCGCAGCTTGGTGAAGGTTATGTCTGGAAGGTTCTTATCCTCAACGTGCTGACGCAGGGCAACGATGTCTTCGTTGTATTGCCGGCAGGCGCTGTAGCCGCCCCAGGCCGAGGTGGCAAACACGGCGACGCTGCGCACTCCGTCCGCTGCCATCTGGTCAACGGCCTCTGTCCCAAAGGGATGCCAGTTACGGTTGCCAAAATAGACCGGCAGATTATGTCCGCGATCCGAAAGCTCTGCCGAGATATTGTCGATGATCTCTCGATTCAGTGCATTGAGCGGGCTCACGCCGCCGAAATGAAAGTAGTGCTCCCCTACCTCTTCGAGGCGCTCACGGGGAATGCCACGGCCGCGGGTTACATTCTCCAAAAATGGAACAACCTCCTCGTTTCCTTCCGGGCCACCGAAAGAAAGAACGAGGAGGGCGTCAAATGAGGAGGGCACCGAATCGGTGCTGTGGGCGTTGCCCTGGGCAGTACGCAGTGTGTCAGTCATACAGCCCAGTCTAGCAACGCGCCTTGTTAGATCAGGCGCACGGCATAGGGGGCCATGCCGCCTTGGCGTACTGGGGTGATACTGACGTTTTGGCCAGACTGGGGAGCTTCAACCATGGTGCCATCACCAAGGTAGATCGCCACGTGCTGGTTGCCGTTCGGGCCATAGAAGATAAGGTCGCCGCGCTCCATTTCGCTCGGAGAAATCTTCGTTCCCTTCTGGTACTGGTAACCGGTGTAGTGCGGCAAGGAGATACCCACACCCGCGAAGGCATACAGAACCAGACCCGAGCAGTCGAAACCAACCTTGTTGTAGTCACCGTGGGAGTCTGCAACGCCTCCATCACGGATGCCCTTGGTAGGGCCATTTGCGTCACCGCCGCCCCACGCATACGGAACTCCGACCTGGGAGGTGGCGCGCTCAATCACGGTCTCGATCTTTGCTTCGCGGGAGGCGTCGCCCAGCGTTGCCGATGCCTCCTTGGTCACGCTGTCGGTGGTATCAAGCTCTTCTAGGACGCCGGACACATCGGAGGCAAGAGAATCCTCGTCCTCAGTGGCCGTGGTTGTGGATGCCGATTCGCTCGTCGACGTCTCGGTGGATCCCGCTGCCGTGGACCCCGTGCTCTCGCCTTCGCCCTGAAGAGCAAACAGCTTCGAAGAGCCCTGCACAAGCGCGTCGATCTCGTCCTGGGTCAAGCTGTTGTTGTGGTTAGGCTGGGACGCCGCCACCATCGAGGCGACGGTTCCAACTACGCCGATGCCGAGGGCAACAGTCTCAGGATCGATGTCACCCGGATCAAAAGAGCTGCCGCCTCGGGGCTGCCCTGTCTCCTTCTTCTCAGAGCCCGTTGCGCGAGTAGAAGACAGCTCCTGCACGTTTGGATCCGAAGCAACCGCGTTTGCAGCGCTTGAAAGTTCCTTCATCTCCTCCGCAGAGGCCGCAGGGGTCGAGCGCTGTGCTTGGAGCGTAGGAGTCTTGGCATCAGAGGCCGAAGGGCCAGCCGGTGCGTTGGTCGTGGACTCGGCGGCAGTCGTTGTGTTGGCGGGCTCGGACGGGACTACCGTGGGCTCATCGGCGTCGTCGGTGGCCTCGGTGGCGTCCTGCGTATCGCTCTGCACCTCCGAAGTCAACGCTCCATCGTTGACCTCTGTTCCAGCCTCAGGGGTTGACACTTCATCTTCGTCAACCCCCTTAGCTTGATTGAGGGCCTTATGGAGAGCGGAGAGTTGTGAGAGAAGATCATCGCGCTCGGATGCCGAATCCTTGATGGAGGCTTCGGAGGCGGTGAGCTGATCGCGTGCCGCGGTCTCGGCATCGGCGGCCCGGTCTGCGCGCTCCTCAGCAAGCTGCTGGGTCTTACGCAGCTGAGATTCCTTATTGGCCTTTTCCGTCCGCTGCTTTTCCAAGTCACGCAACACGGCCTGTTGCTTATCGGATTGTGAACGTAGATAGGACTGACGCTCAAGCATATCCGAGCGGGCATCCTTACCTGCTGCATGCGCAACGGTGTCGGAGGTATTGGCGCGGCGGTAGGCCGAACGTGAGACCTCGTCCAACTTTGCTTGCGCATCCGCGACATCCGCCTGCGCGGCGTCGAGTTGCTCGCGCGCCGTCGTGGTCCCCTGGCGTGCCTGGGCCGCCTTGGTCCGAGCGTCGTTGAGATCGACGAGCGCCCGGTTCACAGATTCGCGTTGGATACCGATGGCCGCTTCAGCTTGAGCGATACGTTCCTCGATCTGCGCGATAGCGCCGGCGAGGTCAGCGATGGACGGATTATCGGAGGATAGCAGGGAGTCAATGTTGAGCTGCTCAGGTTCCGCCGCCACTGCAGGAGTGAGCGAGGAGGCAGTAGATAAGGCTGCAGTGGTCGCAATAGCAGCGAAGGCTGCTTTGAAGCGCCGGAAGCCGAAGGATGATGTGGTGGCCACGAGAGTTATCTCCTAGACACCTACCCATGTAGTTGTGCATCCCTACAGTATTTCCTCATGGCTGGGCGAAGCCGGATGCGGCAGCAGAAAACGTCGCTGGGACTTGAGGTTGCTTCTTCGCCAATAGCGAGTAGGTACTGCGGGGTGCGTCGCCTCCCCCACCACTTCGAAGCTGAAAGGTTGCATGCGTGCCTAAGGAAAGCCGTGCGCTTCCTAGAGTTACGCCTTCGAGGCTGATGAAGCGGTAATGGATACGCGAACAAGAGTGGTCGAACGAGGCATGTACGTCCTGGCGCAGGCAGGAGTATTCCTGCGTTCGTGCCCCTAAAGGGCACTGTGTCCTGCCAACAACGGAGACACTAAAGGTACTGCGCGGGCGCTGTGTATGCACCAACGTCTCATCAGACCGCCGACCCAATCTTCCAGTTGCAGAGCGTCCCTCGCTCGATAGCGAGTACGCCTAGGACTAGCCGCGATCCGACGACGAAGGGGCACACCTCTGGCTGAGGGCCACGTCTCTCACGGTTCCTCCTCGCTGGACGCCGCGCTCGTGAAAGCAGCAACTCGCGCCCACATGGCACAAGTGCCCGCCTCCATGGCTGGCACCCAACCGGAAACCGGAAGAGCATACGGCCGCTTCTTGCCCGCTACAAAGACGCGCACAATGAAGTGTGTGAAGCCTCTTCCACTCGGAAGGTAGGTGTTTCGATTTTTAAAAGTTGAACACTGGTACCGACTGCCTCGAGCAAACTGTTCTGCTACTCGCGTCAGCAGCGACACGACGTTCATCCACCAGGCGGTGAACCCCAACTGTTCCCTTCGCTCGTGGCGTGCTTCCCCACATACCCGTGCGACAAATCAATTGAGAGTCAAGGCTTGGTCCATGAACGTATGGAGCAATAGTCAACCCGTGAGTCGATACGTGAACCATACGTCACCGACACGCCATCTCGCACACTTTCCTCAACTTTCACATCAGCCACGTGCGGCCACAGGGCATGACAGGAGCACCTAACCTGCAATGACTTTGTTACCAAGGTGTGATTGTGATGTTTGTCACTTTTAGGTAACGCCCGCTCCCAAGGTCTGTTTCCAAGTCGGCCTGTCAGTGCGTGTGTGGCGTCACGCCTTGAGGCTTGTCTCACCGACCGCTCTCGTGATTGCCCCAGATTGCTACATCCGTCCTTCATGTCGGACTGGGGCACGATGCTCTAGCGGGCCATTTGACCCTCGGTGAAATTTCACGGCCTGGCAAGCCCCGCAATCACGGATAACTTGCCGTTCGGCGCGCGACGCAAACCACTCCCCCGCTTCGAAAGTAAAGGGATAGTGGTTGACTTTTGCCACTTCCCCACTCCCCTGCCGTCAGGCCCCAACGAGTAGCGAAGTGCGCGCCGTAGTTATTCCGCCTATTTTTCGGCGATCAAATTGTGCCGAGCAGACGCGCGGAAGGCTATCCATCCGACGGCCGAAGCGAGGCAGAAAAGGAGCCCCAGAATGATTCCCCATGGTGCTGAAAAATGGTCAGCGGTGGCATAGAAATCATTGAGCAGCGTGACCTGATCGAGACCGGTTGGCAACGCATCTTCGGCCGCCTCCAAGGTTGCGCGGTCATAAGAATTGCTCACCGCGGAGACCTTCATGGGCGCCTGCAGGATGACGGTGTCTAGCCCTGTCTGTTGCTGGAGGGTTGTCGCTAAGTCGCGGAGATCCGGAATCTTCTCCGGGAAGACGTCAACCACTGCGATACCGTGTCCGGGTTGCAATGAGGCTGAGATGTGGGCCTGGAGGCCGTCGTCAAGCGCCAGCTCCGGATTAGAGAAGGCAACGCCGTCGGCTGACAGCTGTGCGGCAATATCGTCTACATTTACGTCCGCCGGGATCATCTGCCACTCCTCGTTGTCTTGTAGCGCTTCGGTTCCCCAGATTCGTGGTCGAGCCTAAACCGCCGGACCCGGGCAAGCTTCGCGACGCGCCGCTACCCCCGAAATGGATGAAACAGAACGCGCGTACTGTTATAGTGGTGTCGACCGAGGGTTCTTACATCTACAATGTATTAGAGAACATGCGCGTTCAAAGATCGTCGACACGCTTGGCCTCCTGAAAGGTCAGTGCTAGTCGGATAGTTCGACGAACCCTCGACAAGTGTTCGATAACCCACAAGCGAAAAGCAAGGAATGGAGCTCCTTATGACTGAAAGCCTGAACTCCTTCGGCGCCAAGAAGACTCTTGAGGTCAACGGTAAGTCTTATGACTACTTTGACATCAACGCAGTCGAGGGCCTGGAGAAGCTTCCGTACTCCCTCAAGGTTCTGGCTGAGAACCAGCTGCGCTACGAGGACGGTAAGAACGTAACCAAGGATCACATCAACGCTTTGGCCAATTGGGATCCGTCCGCTGAGCCGGATACTGAGATTCAGTTCACCCCGGCCCGCGTTCTCATGCAGGACTTCACTGGCGTCCCTTGCGTGGTGGACCTCGCAACCATGCGTGAGGCTATCACCGCACTCGGTGGCAAGCCGGACCAGGTGAACCCGCTCAACCCGGCCGAGATGGTTATTGACCACTCCGTCATCGTCGAAGCCTTCGGCTCCACCGAGGCCCTTGAGAAGAACGTGGAGATCGAGTACGAGCGCAACCAGGAGCGCTACCAGTTCCTGCGCTGGGGTGCTGAGAACTTCTCCAACTTCCGCGTTGTCCCCCCGGGAACCGGTATTGTCCACCAGGTCAACATTGAGTACCTCTCCCGCGTGGTCTTCGACAACGACGGTCTCGCATACCCGGATACCTGTATTGGTACCGACTCCCACACCACCATGGAGAACGGCCTGGGTATCCTAGGCTGGGGCGTTGGCGGCATCGAGGCAGAGGCCGCAATGCTGGGCCAGCCGGTGTCCATGCTGATCCCGCGCGTTGTGGGCTTCAAGCTCACCGGCGAGATTCCGACCGGCGTGACCGCTACCGACGTGGTTCTGACCATCACCGAGATGCTGCGTCAGCACGGCGTGGTTCAGAAGTTTGTTGAGTTCTACGGCAACGGCGTGAAGGCTGTGCCGCTGGCCAACCGCGCCACCATCGGTAACATGTCCCCCGAGTTCGGCTCCACCGCTGCAATCTTCCCGATCGACGAGGAGACCATCAAATACCTCGAGCTCACCGGCCGCCCGCAGGAGCAGATCGACCGCGTCGAGGCATACGCCAAGGCTCAGGGTATGTGGCTGGAGCAGGATGCTCCGGAGGCAGAGTACTCCGAGTACCTCGAGCTGGACCTGTCTACCGTGAAGCCGTCCATCGCTGGCCCGAAGCGCCCGCAGGACCGCATCCTCCTCTCCGAGGCCAAGGAGCAGTTCCGTAAGGACCTGCCAACCTACGCTTCCGGTGACGTCGTCGTCGACGAATCCACCGTTGAGGCCAAGCGCATGACCGCCGAGGGCGGCGACGAGAACTCCCTCGTTGACGTGACCGGTGGCCTGAACAAATCCCGCGCAGGCGAGGGTGAGTCCGCTGCCAAGGGCAGCTCCGGTCGCCAGTCCAACCCGGTGACTGTCACTTCCCCGAACGGCGGTGAGTACACCCTGGACCACGGTATGGTTGCCATCGCTTCCATCACGTCCTGCACCAACACCTCCAACCCGTCCGTTATGGTCGGCGCTGGTCTTATCGCACGTAAGGCTGCTGAAAAGGGCCTGAAGTCTAAGCCGTGGGTTAAGACCATTTGTGCTCCGGGTTCCCAGGTTGTCGATGGCTACTTCCAGCGCGCAGACCTGTGGAAGGATCTGGAGGCCCTGGGCTTCTACCTCTCCGGCTTCGGCTGCACCACCTGTATCGGTAACTCCGGCCCGCTGCCGGAGGAGATCTCCAACGCCATCAACGAGTATGATCTGGCGGCTACCGCGGTGCTTTCCGGTAACCGTAACTTTGAGGGCCGTATTTCCCCGGACGTCAAGA
Organism: Corynebacterium sp. HMSC076G08; assembly: GCF_001811515.1. Taxonomy (NCBI): domain Bacteria; kingdom Bacillati; phylum Actinomycetota; class Actinomycetes; order Mycobacteriales; family Corynebacteriaceae; genus Corynebacterium; species Corynebacterium sp. HMSC076G08. Next base: position 85,737 of record NZ_KV805083.1, read on the forward strand.
TGAACTACTTGGCTTCCCCCATCATGGTCATTGCCTACGCTATTGCGGGCACCATGGACTTCGATTTCGAGACCCAGCCGCTGGGCCAGGATCAGGATGGCAACGATGTCTTCCTCAAGGACATCTGGCCTTCCCCGCAGGAGATCGAGGACACCATCCAGCAGGCCATCTCCCGCGAGCTCTACGAGGCTGACTACGCCGACGTGTTCAAGGGCGATGAGGCATGGCGCAACCTCGATGTCCCGGAGGGCGAGACCTTCAAGTGGAACGAGGACTCCACCTACATCCGCAAGGCTCCGTACTTCGACGGCATGCCGGTTGAGCCGGAGCCGGTTCAGGACATCAAGGGTGCTCGCGTCCTGGCCAAGCTTGGTGACTCCGTGACCACCGACCACATCTCCCCGGCCTCCTCCATCAAGCCGGGTACCCCTGCCGCTCAGTACCTGGATGCCAACGGTGTGGAGCGCCAGGACTACAACTCCCTGGGTTCCCGTCGTGGTAACCACGAGGTCATGATGCGCGGTACGTTCGCTAACATCCGCCTCCAGAACCAACTGGTCGACGTCGCCGGTGGCTACACCCGCGACTTCACCCAGGAAGGCGCACCGCAGGCCTTCATCTTCGACGCCTGCGAGAACTACAAGGCAGCCGATATCCCGCTGGTTGTCCTTGCTGGTAAGGAGTACGGCACCGGTTCCTCCCGTGACTGGGCTGCTAAGGGCACCAACCTGCTCGGCGTGAAGGCTGTCATCACTGAGTCCTTCGAGCGCATCCACCGCTCGAACCTCATTGGTATGGGCGTTATTCCGCTGCAGTTCCCGGAGGGCGAGTCCCACGAGTCCCTCGGCTTGGACGGCACCGAAACCTTTGACATCGAAGGTATCGAGGCTCTCAACGAGGGCGGCATTCCGAAGTCGGTTCACGTAACCGCCACCAAGGAATCCGGCGAGACCGTTGAGTTTGATGCCAAGGTTCGTATCGACACGCCTGGTGAGGCCGACTACTACCGCCACGGCGGCATCCTGCAGTTCGTTCTACGCCAGATGGTCAAGGCCTAAACCAACCTTCCCCACCATGCAGGTTCCCCGGATACGGTGCGGCCTGCATAGTTAGGCGGATAGGCCAGCTAGCAACATCGAGTGCTGGCTGGCCTTTCTGCTTCTCTCCCCCCTCATCCCTTCATACTTCTGTCACCTGTCTATCCCCCCAGCCGTGCTTAAGGAGCTTTTCCCCAACCATGCCGATTATGAGCGACTCCGAACTGAACCGCCGCCGCCATGACATTCTGGTTGGCGCACGTAAATGCTTCGCTGAGCACGGCTATGAAGGTGCCACGGTTCGACGCCTCGAAGAAGCCACGGGCAAATCGCGCGGGGCTATCTTTCACCACTTCGGCGATAAAGAGTCGCTCTTTTTGGCCCTGGCCCGGGAAGACGCGGCCCGCGAAGCCGAGGTTGTAGCAAACAACGGTCTCGTTGAGGTAATGAGCGAGATGTTGCGTCACCCAGAGCGCCACGATTGGCTCGCCACAAGACTCGCGGTGACCTCGATGTTGCGCACCGATCCCTCCTTCGCTGCTCGGTGGCATGAAGAGCAGCAGGTTTTGGATAAGGCGGTTCGTGCGCGCTTGGAATCAAACGCCGAGAAAGGCCGGCTGCGCGACGACGTCTCTATTGATACCCTCGTGACTTATCTGGAGACCTTCATGGACGGCTTTATCAACCGCCTGGCCCTCGGGGACACAAAGAATCTAGAACAGGTGTTGTCCTTAGTAGAGCAATCGATTCGTGGCCCACACGCCGGTCACTAAGCGCTTAACACTCAGTGCCGGAGTGTGGTTGACGCTACACTGTGGCGCATGGACCATACTCCCCTACAGCTTCCGCGGACGCAGTGTGGAATTAGTCTGAACGCCACACCCCTGCTTGCCCCGAAAGAACAGCGTGCCCACGATGCTCAGCCGAGCCCGCGAATGGACAATTCAGGGATCCGCGAGGTCATCGAGGAGGCTGGGCCCCAGCCTGGGCGCCTTAAGCTCAGCGACCTGGCAGTCTGGGTCATCATAGGTCTAGTTGGACTATTTATGTGCAACATGACGCTCTCTTTCTTCGCTGGTGATTTTGGTCCTCCGCGATTCAGCTTCTCTGACATCGGCATATTTTCGCTAATCCCTATCATTTTGTGTTTCCTCAGCGCGACCTTTGTCGCTGTGAGCCTGTGGAACATCCTCAAGGAAATCGGTAAAGCTCGGCGTTTGCGCACCGCGTGGCGCAATGGCTGGGTAGAATACCGTCCCGCTCTCATCGGTGAGTTGGTTTACCTGCGCAGCAAAACCGAAGGTCCCGATGATCGTGAACGGACCTATTTCTATTACTCCGCGCCGCTCATGATCCTTCAATCAGACGGCGCACTGGCGAAGGCCATGTCCGGTGAGTTCCGCGCAAACAACCCGAACTGGTTGAGATCACGTGGCGCTGCACTGGCAGAGGGCTCCCGGATCGCTACCGTGGATACTGCGAACAATAATGGCTGGACCGTCGCTGCTTACCGCACCGACGGAACGAGCTCAGAGGCGGAACTCTCCAATGGACTCACCGGCCGCCAAGTTGATGCCGTTCTCCAATTCGCCGAACAGCATTGGGTGCGCTAAGCCGCTGTTCGATTGGTTGGTCCGCCGCCCAACACGGGTCCTACTCCCCATTGGGTGTTGAACCGACGAGAAAGGCAGCTCTAACCCCTTTACACTGTGATCCATGACGCAATCTTCTATTCAATTGCCTCGGTCACCGCTGAAATTTGATGCAGCCAGCGCCGGCTCCCTCGCGCCTAAGGAATTAAAGGAGCACGATCAGCAGCCGAACCCTAACGTGGACCGCAGCGGTATACGCGAAGCTATCAATAGTGTCGGGCGACCGATCGGCCATACGAATCTCGGCGCGATCATCTTTGGATTCATCTTCATCTCCATGGGTGTCATGTCCCTATTCTTCACAGTGTTCCATGTGCTATTCCTCTTTGTCCTATTTCCGGGCGCAGACGGAACGAACGGCGGGATACCAATAGCCAGCATTATCAACGGGCTTGCCGCACTGGTATTCATCTTTGTCGGAGTCATGCTCGTGCGGGGTCGCTGGGGAAGGAGAACTAGGTTGCGGACCGCCTGGGCGAATGGGTGGGTTGAGTACCGTCCTGCGTTAATCGGGGAGCTCGTCTACAAGCGCCGCGTCGACTACAACGACAACACCGACTACTATTACACCGCCCCGATACTCATCTTGCAGCCAGACGGCTCGTTGACAAAGGGCATGACAGCGGAGTTCATCGCTCCGAACCCGAATTGGCTGAAGCTTCGCGGCCGGCTGCTCGCCGATGGCCCCCTTGTCGCCACCGTTGACTTCAACCACAATAACGGCTGGAGTGTGGTGGGATACCGCGCCGACTCGGACAAACCGCAATAGAACTCCAGCATGGTCTGCGCAAGAAGAACATCGAGGCGGCGCTGTCTTTTGCTGAGCAGAACTGGGTAAAAGGTTAACGCTCAACAGCGTGCCATCGTGACGCCCACCTTCTTCAGGAGCCCACCACAATGTCTCAGCAAGCGATAGCCCCCTTCGACTTTCCGGATCATGAATACTCCGAAAGGCTCATTCCTCGTAGCTTAAGGGAAGTATCTTCGCCAAACCCTTCTCCTACAACAGCTGCCGTCGGTCGCGCCATTGCCGCAGCTGGGCCACTGCCGGGTGGATCCACATCTGGATGGAAGAACCTGCGAACCAACCTCATCGTGGCGGTAGTGCTACTCGCTATCGCGATATCAGCCATTATCGGCGAAGATACGTCCATCAGCTCGGGGTGGAAGGGATTGGCCGTCGCAGTCTTTGTCCTCGTGCTCGTGGTCGCGGCAGGGAGACAGATTCGGTCCATTCGCAGTTCAACGTGGGGCGCACGCCGACTGGGCACCGCCTCAGAAAAAGGCTGGATTGAGTACTATCCCGCTCTGCTCAGCGAGATCTGGCAGACCGGTCGGCACGTGCCGCATGCCGATCCCACCGAGTACTACTACAAAGCCAAGGTGCGCCTCTTCCTCCCCGACGGCACAGTTCAAGAAATCATCAGCGACGAGTTTGAATCCCACACGTCTCCCCGGGCCTTCCGCGAGCAAGGTATTGCCGTGGTGCGCTTCCAAAGCCAAGCTACCTTCGAGCACACCACGGGGTGGTACATCGCCGCCCACCTCGCTACTAAACCTTTTCGCCAGGCGAGCTTGCACAACGGTCTGACCCGCGAGCAAGTAAGTGCCGGGCTTAACACCGCGGCTTCTCCTGCATCCTAGATGTCCTTAACGCTGCCTTCACCATCGATGAACTCCAGAGGCGAGGCTGGGAAGCTATCGCGGCGAGCAACCTCAGCGACAACCTCGGCGACAAGCTCCCGGGAAGTCGTCATGTCGCTCGTGCGCTCGGCGTCGTTATCGAGCACAGTAATGCCCTGGGAAGGCTCTTCCGTGAGCGCTGCAGGACCCAGAATGAGGTAGTTGAGATCCGTCGAATTCAGCCTATTGTCTACGGCCTTCTTGGACTCCACGTAGGCGTACCACTTCTCATCCGCAGGGTCGGTCGTGTTCTCCGTAGCTCCCATATAGGAAATCATCACGTAGGCCGGGGTGTGCTTTCCCTCCTCCGCTAGCTTCTCCAAGCCAGCGATGGAAGCGAGTGCCGCATCGCGGTCGACTGCCCACGTCACCTCTGCGCCGGCGCGGCCGCCGTTGCCGGCGCCCCAGACGACGACGTCATAGTCAGCCAAAAGCTCTGCCCAGTCCTCAACAGAAAGCTCGGTGAGATCGCGCACCACTGCGGTGGCGCCAAGGGCCTCAATGTCGGCAACCTGGTCGGGGTTACGGATAAGGGAATGGACGGTGAGGTTGGCGTCGACAAGCTTTGGCGCCGCCAAAAGCCCAACCTTTCCGTGGCCGCCGATGTACAGAACCTTCTTGCGTGCAGTTGGGGTTGCCCGCAAATCGTGGACACGTAGTGG
>NZ_KV805084.1:0-1797 GCF_001811515.1 Corynebacterium sp. HMSC076G08
ACCGGCGTAACAATAGGGTGTACCCCAGGTGCCCCTACCAGCGCCCGCAGTTGAAGGCTTCACCTACCAAATGGTAAAGTTAGCTATATGCGAACCAGTCAGCGCTCCGAGATCCTGGAAGCTGCCCTCCGCGTCATGAACGCAGCGGAGGGTGGCGACATTACCCTTGACGCAGTGGCCCACGAGGCCGGGCTCACCAAACCGGGATTGCTATATCACTTCCGCAACCGCGACGTACTGCTCGCCGCGATCGTCGACCACGCTGCGGCCAACGTCGAGAACGACATGACTGCCACCCTTGGCAAGCCCCTCGAGAACGCCAACGCCACCGAGCGGCTCCTGAGCTACGTTCACGTCGCCGCCCACGGGGCCGCCAAGCGCGCCGAGTTCATCATCTGGGGCCAAGCGACGTATCGGCCCGAACTCACCGAACCGTGGACTACGCGGATGGGCCGCTGGCTCGAACTCCCGGACGATCTCGACGCCGCCACCCGAGCCAGGCTGACCACCGCCCGACTCGCCGCCGACGGACTCTGGGGCGCCCAGGCCACAGGTGTGTCCACCCTCCACGGCGCGGATCTCGAAGCCGTCGTCTCCAGCATTCGCTCCCTGATCGAAGGAACAACCCCATGAAGCAGTGGTTCCTGCTCGCTGGCGCCATCACTACCGAAGTGGCGGCGACGCTGTCTCTCAAGGCGGCGCTCAATCACCCATCCTGGTACATCGTGGTTGCTGCCGGATACATCGGCACTTTCGTCTTCCTCACCTTCTGCCTGCGCGAAGGAATGCAGATCGGCGTCGCCTATGGCATCTGGGGAGCCAGCGGGGTCGTGCTCGCCGCCGTGCTATCCGCCGCGATTTTCGGTGAACCTCTGACCGCTGTGATGGGTCTTGGAATGGTTGCGATCATCAGCGGTGTCCTCACCGTCGAACTCGGCTCCCAGAAAGCTCAGCAAACCGCAGCCCAGGAAGCAGGAGTCAACTCATGAGATGGATCTTCCTCGCAGGCGCCATCTTGTCCGAAGTCGTCGCGACCATGTCGCTACGAGCCTCCGACGGTGGCCGGGTGAAGAAATGGTTCATCGGCGTCATCGCGGGGTATCTCGTGGCGTTCGTCGCCTTAAGTCTCGCCTTGGCCGACGGCATGGCCCTTGGCGTCGCCTACGGCATCTGGGCAGCATCCGGCGTAGCTCTCACCGCGATCCTCGCCCGGGTCATCTTCCACGAACCCCTCACCCGAACCATGGCCCTCGGCATCCTCCTCATCGCCGTCGGAGTTCTCACCGTTGAACTCGGCGCCAACTTGGCGAACTGACGCATTTCCGCAGGTAAACCAGGCAGATTGGTGTGCTGCACCACGAGGCGCACAGACAAAGGCTCCCCAATGAGCGCCTGTGGGCCTAGCGTTGTGGATGTGATCACCTGTGTCGTCCACTACACCATCGACCCCGACCAGATCGCAGCCTTTGAACAGTTCGCCCGCGCTTGGATGCGGCATGTCGACGAACACGGCGGCACCCACCACGGGTACTACCTACCCGCGGAAGGTGTGAGTGACCGTGCGGAATCCCTGTTCAGCTTCCCCAGCCTGGCTGCCTACGAGCAGTACCGCACCTTGTTCGGCACCCACTCGGACTTCATCGCCGCTGACCGGATTCGAGACGAGTCCGAGTGCGTCCTGCGGTACGAGCGCACCTTCATGCGGCCGCTCCTACCCCAGGGACACTGAAAGGGACTCCGGCAGCACGCTCGGCACAACCCACAACGCCGCAGGTCAGCGCGTACAGATGGGTGTAC
>NZ_KV805085.1:0-696 GCF_001811515.1 Corynebacterium sp. HMSC076G08
ATCGGTTTATCCACACGAAATGTCCCTTAAGCCCAAAATCCTGCACCATGCAAGACTGTGGCACGTCAACAAAACGGCGCATGTTTTTCGGATCTTCTACTACGAACGTCTCTAGAAAACACCGACACTCCGCTAAGATTGTCTTTGAGCGCGAGTTACCGGGATGCCCGTTTATGGGGCACGGGTCTCGCGGCCTAAACGACAAAACGTGTTGTTTTCCGGCGTGTCGAGTTAAACGACAGATTGTGTTGGTGGGGGTTGGGGTTTAGCGTATGTGACCTTTGCGTATTCCCATAGAGTGGTTGTAGGCAGTGTCGATGGCGCTGTCGTAGGTTGCTGGTCGGCCGTCTTCGTGGCCGCTGGTGGCTTGTGTTTCCTTGTTGGCTAGGGTTTGTGCTTTGGCGAGTGCGTCCTGGCCCCAGTTTTGCTGCCTGGCGATTTCTACAGGGTCGCCAGGCAGCTGCGTGTGTAGGTACAGCCACCAGTCACAGGCGATGCGTTGTTGCTCGTCGCGTAGTCCTCGGTGGGCGTGCATCAGTTTCTTGATTTGTGAGTTCACTCCGCCTTCCAGGCTGTTGGTTGTGCGCTCTAAGCGTTGGCCTTCTTTAGCTTGGGTGAGGTAGGCAAAGAGGTGTCCGTGTTGACTCATTTTCTTCAGCTGTAGGTAGATTCCGCGGTGAACATCGTGGGTGTACC
>NZ_KV805086.1:0-113483 GCF_001811515.1 Corynebacterium sp. HMSC076G08
TCACGACACTGCTACCAAATAGCCGGTCGCAACACACCTCACAGGCTTTTAGGGACCACTGCGCCCGGCTTGGCGTACGCCAATCCATGGGAGCAGTGGGTACAAGTGCCGATAATGCCCTGGCAGAATCATTTAACGCCACCTTAAAGCGTGAAGTCCTGCGTGATCGGAAAGTCTTTGACAATCCCATCGTCTGCCGCCAAGAAGTCTTTCGATGGTGCATGCGCTACAACACGCGCAGACGACACTCCTGGTGCAATCTTCTAGCCCCCGATGACTACGAAGCACTCACATCAGCTACACTGACCCAAGCAGCATAGCTAACCCCCGACGTGTCTACTTTCCGGGGGCCAGGCCCAGCTTCTCATTCGCAGCAGCAGTAACGTACATCAGCCCTGAGTACGGGCTGACCGCGACAAACAATGACGCCTTGAACGCGGTATCACCACTGGCCTGATCTACTACAGGCACTTTGTCACCGGCCCAGTCAACGTAAAGCTCTTGGCCTGGCTCATGGGTGACAACTTCGACGAGATCATTGGCACGCAGAAATTCATTGAGCCCACTGCAAAACTGGGAGTACTGGTACTTTGTCTTGTCCGTCGGACACGGCTGCGACACATAGTCCATCCACAGCTTATGCCTGGTCACGTGCTTCGTACTTTTCAGCTTGCGTGCGAGGGCTTGAAAATCAGGCTGGTCGTAGGACATCGTCCGTTTACTCCGGCCGTCGCTGAATCGATCATCGAACCATCCCGGTGGAAGTTGACGGAAACGCTCTGGAGTTAGTGCCTCATCGTTGATGACTTTCTTTGCGCGGGATACTTCTCGTCGTGAACATCCCAATGCGTGTGTGATCTGCGCGTAGCTAGCACCATCAAGGCACATCGCGATGATCTGTTTGAAGTTGGCCACAAGGACCAGCTCCTTCCAAGTAGATGTTGACGCGACACCACCGGATTGTGGGGTCGCCAGCATCAACTATGAAAGAAAACCCCTTGCAGTACCGGGTACGTGGAACACCGGTACCAACTACGCGGACTCGCGGTACCAACTACCCCAAATCGACAGGAGCCGCGGTAGAGGGTTTAAGAGCCAAATAGAAATAGGCTTATCCGTGGACTTGTGTTGCCCGCGAAGAAGCCAGTGGATTGATTTGATGCTTTCGACCTTTCAAGACCCGAATGCTCCGTGGAGGAGGACGAAGGCGGAAGACTAATTGGAGATTAGTGCGCTTGTTTCGATCTGCGTAGATGTGGAAATGCCGGAATCATGTAAATCCACCGAGAACGATAGTGTCCCTTAATATGTGATTCCCCGCGAGCGGAGGAAGTCTAAGTAGGTGGAGCACTGAACTCCTAATGCAGCAGCGGCGTCGGGGAGCTTGACTCTGTTGATTCTGCGCGGTTGGGATTTCTCATCGGTGATGATTGACATGTTCCGTGCATGAGCTGAGGCGACTAGCCATGAGTCGGCAGCATCATCGAGAAACTCTCGTACCGCCGCTTCATCAAAGCGAGGCACACGATCGAAGGCTACCCATGTGGAAAGGCGACGGTATGACTCAATTTCGTCGTTGTCCACGTGCAGAATTTGGTCTTGAGGTACGAAGCTCCGGAACCACGCTGAGACGGAGTCCTTTCTGCGCTCTAGTTCCTCTTGAACAGAATAATGGAAGAAAAACGTTTTGGCGGTCACGAAGTTCTCCAGAGAGGTCCAATAGCTTGGGAACACGTCACGAGGATAGAGCCGAACCGCATTGATGATGATGTTGGAATCGAGCAGATACCGAGTCATGGTAGTCCCTGATACTGGTCAACCAAAGCTTCAATAGCGCTGATCTTCTTGACACCGAGCTGACGGGATGCCTCGCGCTCGTCAATTCTTCCTTCGACGAGTGCTCCGGTCACGGCCTCTAGGAAAAGCCCACCCAAACGGGAACGCAGTCCAACTGTGAAGTCGCCACCTCGATTGCGCTGTGCCGTCGGAGGGGAGGAAGGGGCCTCTTGGAGGAAGCGCTGACCAGCTTCTCGGGGGAGTACACCGTTATCTACGAGGAGCCATACAGTGACGTCGCGGCTTACGCCGAAAGTTTTGAATGACCATTGGCAAACTGACTCTAGATCTCTAGTTTCGGACCAACGGTTGAGGATGTCCTTGGTGGAAACAAGTAGCGCAGTAGCGAACTGATTGCACCAGCGTTCAACGGCGCGCTGGTTAAGCGGGCCACCGGAAATCCCTTGCTCGCCGATGAGAATGTGTCCGAACTCGTGGGCCAAGCTGAATAGCTTTCCCACTCCAGAATCAGCACTGTTTATGAAGATAAGACCGAAAGAATGCCGAATCAACGTAAAACCTCGGAATTCATCAGGGTCAAGCTTGTTTTGAGTGTTATTGCCCACGACGGAGCTACGCATGACCAGAATTCCTGTGTGCTCAATGGCATCGGCGAGGGTTGCCACGCGGTCTCGGCTACGTTCTCGCTTACCTGGAACCCAGTCCAATAAGGCGCATGCCCAGTCAGTAGCTTTTCCCACGGACGTATCCGTAGAGAACCGGCCGATAAAACTAGGCCCTGCAATACCGCTAGCTAGTGCATCTTCGGCATACCACTCTAAGCGCCGTTCACAGGCATAAATCGTCTGCTCGAGCGCAGGGCTGTAGTCGGATAACGGGGTGCTTCCCGGAGTCCTGAAATCAGGAAGGTGAGGGGTTCGTTGTACGGGCTCTTCGAGGAGCAGGTATCCAAAAGGTATTCCAGCCAGCTTGGCCAGCTTCTGAGCTTGTCGGAACGTTGGCGTGCTTTCGCCGCCTAACCAAGAGCGCAAACAATGGAAGTCAGACTTCTTCTCCAATTCGTCGACAGGCAGCCGGGTCCTCTTAACCGCCCATTCGAGGACAGGAGGGGACATCGGGACACGTACGGTCATAGCCTTTCCTATCGTTGCGCTCCATGTTGGTTATCGAATGCTAAAGGCAATTTTAGAGGACCAGATACGAGTAGGTACAGCATAGTTTTGATCTGCTCAACGATGAGTGGTTCCTAAAGGTTTGGTCGCTCCTTTGATTGGTTCTGGGGCTATGCGGACATGCAAAGAATGCCCTTGGGACTCACAACGGTAGATGCGCTCGTGAGAAGGAGTAGCAACCTCACAGACGCATCTTAATGGCAGAAAGCGCGACGCTTAGCGTCCAAAGTTCTGGACGGCATATAGCTTGCCGTCTGCGCCGATGGCCATGCCAATGCCCACGGACTTGGCGCGCGGGTCAAGCAGGTTCTTGCGGTGGCCGGGGGAGTCCATCCATAGCTGTACGATGCGGGCGTCAGAGTAGTCGCTCCATGCCTGGAGGACGTTCTCGCCACCCGCTGGCAAGCCGGCAGGGTAGTGCGTCCAGTAGTTCGGGCGGTGACGGGTGTTACCGTCGCGGCTCAAAGTGTTGGCCCAGTCCTGCGCCAGGTTGGTCAGGTTCGGGTCAACGCGCAGCGGTGCGAGGCCATTAGCCACGCGCTGGGCATTGGTTTGATTAATGATCCCCTGGACGCTGGCGGAGGTCTGCGGTGCCGGGGTAACCGGACCTGCCGCTGCGGGGACGGTGAAGCCGAACGCGGCTGGGTTGAACGTGCCGAAGGAACTTACAGCCTGAGCAGGGGCGTTAACGGAGCCAGCGAAGAGTGCTGCGGCGGCAGCAACGGGGGCAATAATCTTTGTGGCGGTGTGTCCAAACTGGAGGCGGAACATGGCGGGCACCTCTTTCTGCTTCAGGGTTAAGTGGCGGCTTTCTTGCCGCGTACCGAGCGGTACTTTCACTTAAAATTAAAGCTCTCTTTGGTGCAGAAAAGCCAGCTGACCAGCAGTTTTAAGTTTTAGACTTATGTTTGAAGTTATTTATGGCCCGTCCCTTAAGCTTCTTTAGATTTCCCCTACTTTTGGCCCGGCTTTGCAAAGCTTGGGCCTTTAGTTTCGCGCAGTGGGGGTGATGTTCGGGGGTGGTCGTTCAGAATTGCATTCCTATATCCAGGGATTTTAGGGGAAAGGGGGCTAAATATAGCTGAAACCTTGGCTATTTCTTGGCAAAAGCATGGGTAGCTTCTGTGAATGCATAGCTTGTGCTAATGGGCGCTGTTGTGGCGCGGTGCGTGGAACTGGTGATGACGAGCGTGAATAGATCCCGGGGAGAAGGATCGGACCGCCTAAAGATTAAGAAAACTAATACTTCTATTGGGGTAGCTTATCGTGATGGTGCGGGGTGACTGCGGAAGCCATTGCTAAGCTCATGCGCATGGTCCTTCATGCCGCACCGCTGCTTCTCGATGGCGGCCTGGGAACCTACCTCGAAGCCCAAGGACACGATATCTCCGGCCCGTTGTGGTCGGCGCGAGTGCTGCGTGAGAACCCAGCGCTCATCGAATCTGCCCACGCTGACTTCTTCGCCGCTGGTGCCCAAGTGGCCACCACGGCGTCCTACCAAGTCACCTTCGACGTCCTTGGCGAGGAGGCGGAAACACTTCTGCGCCGCAGCGTTGCGGTGGCACGTGATGCGGCGAGCGGGGCCGTCGACAAGCACGGCGCCCTAGAGGAATACTTGGTTGCCGCGTCCATCGGCCCTTATGGCGCAGGCCCAGGTGAGGGCACCGACTACGACGGAGCCTACGGCCTTAGCCGCGAAGAACTGTACCGCTGGCATGCCCGCAGGGTAGCGGTGCTCGCGGATACGGACGCTGACTTTTTGCTTGCTGAGACCATCCCCAACGTCGATGAGGCTGCGGTACTGCTGGAGCTCCTGTCGGCTCAGCCCAAGCCCTTTGCGCTGAGCATTACCGGGGCCATTGCCGCTGACCCGGTCAAGCTCATGCGTGTTATCGACCTGGTCAACCAGGCACCACGGCTGGGTGCCGTGGGCGTGAACTGCGTGAGCGCGCCCCACGCGCTTGGTGTGGTGAAGACGCTGCGCGCAGCCACCGATAAGCCGTTGCTGGCTTGCCCCAACAGCGGCGAACTCTGGGACTACGGCGCCCATGAGTGGCGGCCAGCCCCCGCTGGCGCGGCGAGCCTGGCTGATGCGGCAACGGATCTCGTGGCTGCCGGCGCTAGCCTGCTGGGCGGGTGCTGCCGCGTGGGGCCCACTGAGATACGCCAGCTGCGCACTTCCATCCTTCGCGCAACAAGCGACTCATCTGGGCACTAACGAAGGAATACCAGGACAACCCCACGGCACGGGGGATACAGTATTGCTATGAAAAAATCTTCTTTCCTCGCAGCATGCGCTGCGCTCCTCGTTGCATCACTGTCCGTCCCCGCCGCCAACGCCGAACTGACCCAAACTGAGCGGGACCAATTCCGTACCGACCCCGTTGGCGCGATTGCCTGGCAGGCCATCAAGGGCTCTTCGGAATATGTTCGCGCCGATGGTAACACCATGATGGCCGCGTCCTTCTTCTCCATGACGATGCCGGGGCAGAGCATCGGCCTGCCTGCACTGGAGAACTGTGCTGAGCGCGTCGGTTCCTCCGCGCCGGAGGGCGGCGTTCGCTACGTAGCGGCCGCCCTGTGCGCCACCTTCGATCCGAATGCCCGCGGCGAGGTGCAGCGCGGGGACTTTGGCTACGGGCCGCTGCGCTAAGCCGCACTGTGTTGAACCGCGCTACGTTACGTAGCGCGTAGGATCGGGTGCTGTCTTAAGGAGGATTGATGCGCAAGCACGTGGTGATCATGGGAGTCTCGAGCTGCGGTAAGTCCACGGTGGGGGAGTTGCTGGCGCAGCGCACCGGCCTGCCTTTTCGGGATGGGGACGATATGCATCCGAAGGCGAACATCGAGAAGATGTCCTCGGGGCAGGCGCTTGACGACGCCGACCGCAAGCCCTGGCTCGAGTTCATCGGCCGCTTTCTCGCGGACCAGGACGCCGGGGCCATCGTGGGCTGCTCCGCGCTCAAGCGCTCCTACCGCGACATCATCCGTGCCGCGGCACCGGATACGGTCTTCGTGCACCTGCACGGCTCCTACGAGCTGCTCAAGGAGCGCATGAGCCAGCGCTCTGGGCACTTCATGCCGGTCTCCCTGCTGGATTCACAGTTCGAGACGCTCGAGGAACTGCAGCCGGGGGAAGCAGGCATCGTGCTGGATGTCAGCGCTGCCCCGGAGGACCTTGCCGCCGCGGCGGCCGAGTACCTGCAGGTCTAGAGCAGCGCGGCGGCGCCGTAGAAGATAAGGACGACGCCGAAGCCGATCGCGGAAATCAGCGCCTGGTTGACGGTCCATGTCCGCAGGGTGGTGGCTACGTCCATGCCCATGAGTCGGCCGACCAACCAGAAGCCGGAGTCATTGACGTGGCTGCCAAAGACGGAGCCCGCCGCGGTGGCGAGCGTGATGAGGACCAGCTGGATTTCCGTGAAGCCGCCTGCCTCCACGGCGGGCACCATGAGCGCTGCGGCCGTGGTGAGGGCAACGGTGGCTGAGCCCTGTGCCAGGCGCAGTGCTACCGCGATGAGGTAGCAGGCCAGGATGACGGGGATGCCGAGTCCGGACATGGAATCCGCCAGCGCGTCACCGATGCCGCTGGTGCGCAGCACCCCACCGAACATGCCGCCGGCGCCGGTGATGAGGATGACGGAACAAATCGGACCGAGCGAAGACTCCACGGTCTTTTCGATGGCGCTCTTGCTTTCCCCACGGCGCAGGCCCAGCACGGCCATCGCCGCAAGAGTGGTGATCAGCAGGGCGATCGGGGTCTGGCCTAAGAAAATGAAGAAGCGCACCCATGAAGCAGCGGGGTCGACGAGGCCAGCGGTGCCCAGCGTGGTCAGCCCGGTATTGCCAAAGATAAGTACCATGGGGATGAACAGGATGCTGAGAACTGCGAACGGGGAGGCCGGGCGCGCCGGCAGTTCCGCTTCGCTCACCAGCGCGCCGGTGACCGCTTCCTCGAGGCGGTAGGGGTACTTCTTTCCTAGGTGGAGCCCGAAGCGGTAGCCGGAGAGATACCACGTGGGCAGCGCGACGAGGAGACCGAAGATAAGGATGAGACCGATGTTCGCGCCGAAGAACTCACCAGCTGCGACAGGTCCCGGGTGCGGTGGGACGAAGACGTGCATGACGGAAAAGGCGCCGGCGGCGGGGATACCGTAGGCCAACACTGGGCCATCGAGGCGCCGGGCGACGGCGAAGATGACCGGCAGCATCACCATGAGGCCCGCGTCGAAGAAGATGGGAAAACCCATGATGAGGGAGGCCACGCCCAGAGCCAGGGGCGCTTTGTCCTCGCCGAAGAGTTTCACGAGGGCGTCGGCAAGCGTCTTGGCACCGCCGGAGGTCTCCGCCAACCGCCCGATCATGGCGCCCAGGCCCACCAGCAAGGCCACGGAACCCAACGTCGATCCGAAGCCGCTCGTCATGGTGGGCACCACGCCATCCAACGGGATGCCGGCGGCCAACGCAGTCAGCGCGGAGACCGTGACGAGGGTGACGAAGGCGTGCACCTTGAAGTAGATGACAAGGACCAAGATGACCGCAATTGCAGCCGCGGCGATGCCGAGAAGGGGTCCTGTCGTAAGTGTGGGTTCCCACGTATCCATGACATTCATGGATGCTGATTTTACTAATGCAACGTGCGGTGATCTAGGGACTACACCCCGAGGGCCGGGCCCACCGTGGCCCAACTGATGGCCAGCTCACGTCGGAACAGCCCCCACGTGTGGCGCCCTTCCGGAAGCTCGTAGTAATCGAGATCCACGCCAGCTGCGGTGGCTTGCTTGGCGTAGTAGGAACTGCACCAATAATCCAAGCGCTCATTGAGGCCTAGTGCCGGCAGCGGTGAGTCCTCAATGTCGACATCAAAGTCCGCCGGGCCACCGCGTGAGACGATGACAAACGTCTTCCTGCCGTGCTGCTTATCGAGGTTGAGAACCGGCGAATGCCGAGCCCACGCCGGATCCCACGGCGCACCAAAGGAGCGCGCCGGGTCAGTGCCGTAGAACGCCGCGCTGACCCACGCGAAGCCTTGCGCGACAACACCCGTGGTCGAGGGGCAACCGGAGATGGAACCGGCCACCTTGAACCGCGGATCATAGGTGGCAAGTTCGAGCGCTGGGCCGCCAGAGTTGCTCACGCCCGCGATGCCGTCGGTACCGTTGCCGTGAAACTCGGCGTCGATAAGCTGCGGGAGCTCCTTGGTCAGGTAGGTGGCCCACTTGTACTTTCCGTGCGTGTCGTGCGGCTGGGCCCAATCGGACATCATTGAGCCATAAGCACCGCGCGGCGAGACAACATTGACCTGCTTGTCCTGGAAGAACTCGGAGGCTCCTCCGCCGTCCCACCACAGTGCGTCCTCGCCTCCTCCGGCACCACCGAGCAAGTAATAGGTCGGGCGGGGCTGAGTATTCTCCAATCCACCCGGCGGGAGAATAATGTCGTTGGTGATGACGCGGTCCATGGATGGTGAGTAGGCCTTGAACTGCCACACGTTGTCCTGGATGTGCTGCAGCTCGCGCAGCTGTGCCGGCGCGGCGGTGGCTGGCGGGCGCGTGGCTTCTGGCGCCACGACGGGAATCTTTAACAGCTGGAGCAGCGGTCCCCATACGGCAAAGATGTTCTCCGCGAAGAGCACCGGCGCCAACGGACCCAGCGCGATGGGATCGAGAGCAGAGGAGTGCTGATCAATGTCTGAGACCTCGCTGCTCAGCCAGTCTGCTGAGTGTGCGGAATCAACTGAAGACTGCGCGTGTGCGAGATGAGTGTGGGGAGGAGAAAGAATCAGCCCCACCGAAAGAAGGCCCGCGAGTGCGGTGCGAGAGGAAAGCATTATCTCAGAATATCCAACGAGCATTGCATCGACTGCATTAGTGCATTAGTACATAACAGCGCTAGTGGGGCTGGGCGCGGAAAACTCCAAACCGGAGAAACGTAAACCCCCGACCGCATGGGGGCGGTCGGGGGTTTATGCACTCTCTCGCAGCCAGACTAAGCGCCGGCGGGCTGCACACTCGTTATGTAGAGGAGGGGGCTGTTATTTAGAACAGGCCCTCAGCCTTCTTGCCGGTGTCCTTCACGGTGATCTCGCGGGAATCAACGTTCTGGTCGTTGTGGGTGGACTTGTCACCGTCGAGGCGGGAAATCTGGGTGACCTCGATGTAGTTCTTCAGGCGGCCTTCCTTGGTGTTGCCGTCGCCGAAGTCCAGGTTGGCAACGCGAGCGCTCTCGCCAGCGTTAATCGGGTTAGCCAGGGTGACCTCGAAGGAGCGGGTGGAGGTCTTCTCATCGAAGCCCAGGTCGCGGATGTGCGCACCGTTGGAGGAACGCGGGGTGATGAGGCGGTCAACGCCCTTCGGGCCCTCGGCGGTCTTAACGTCGACGCGGTACTGAACTGCCGGGTAGTCGCCGTAGTAGCGCTCGGTGCCGACGTTCTCCAAGCGGAGAGCAACGGTGCCTGCGAAACCTGCGTGCTTAGCGCCAGAGGTGGTCAGAACCGGCTTCAGGTCCAGCTTCTGCTTAGCCTCATCGGTCTTGCCGTTCTCGACGTCCTCCTGGACCTTCTTGTCGGCTTCCTCTTCCTTCTTGCCTTCGGCCTCGGAGACAACCTTCTCCTCCGGAGCAACCTCGTTGTCCTTGATGACCTCAGCGTCAGCCTCCGGGGACTTCTCCTCCTCAACAACCTTCGGGTCGTTGACGTCGGTGGTGTTCTGAGCGTCCTTGTTCGGAGCGTAGGAATCCGCGATGTCGTCGTACAGCTTGACGCGAACCTCGTTCTTCATCGGCTGCATTGCGGACCAGAAGGTCGGGGTGGACCAGGTGCCGTTCGGCTTGCAGTACTGCTGGGTACCGGTCATGTTCAGAACGCGGAAGCCGTAGGTGGCCTCACCGGTGTGGTTCGGCGGAACATCGTACGGGCCGATGGACTGGCCGGCTTCCCAAGACAGGGAGTAGGAAGCGGAGGCGCCGAGCTTGGTGGCGATCTGGTGGGAGATGCCGAAGGAACCCTCGGAGTTCTTGCCGGAGCCCTTGCCGCCCGCGTTCATGGAGGTGGTCTCGGTGCGGTCACCGTTGACGGACAGGGTGATGGACTGGGACTTGGACAGGTCCTGCTGCAGCGGGATGTCCTTCTTGGTCTGGTTGGTGGTGGAGATGGTGCCTGCCGGCATGAAGTTATCGGTCACCTTGTAGACCACGGTGCGGTGGTCCTCCCACGGGTTGCACACCGGGCGCGGGTTGAGCACGTTGGCCTTCATGTGGTCGGAGCCGTGGCTGGTGTGGACGATGGGGAGCTTGGCGTTAACGGCCGGGGTCTCCGGGTAGGACTCGGTGTGGGTTGCTGCGGATGCAGCCGGTGCGATGAGGGCGGTGCCTGCAATCGCGAGGCCGGCGATGAGGCCGGCGGTACGACGACGCTTGGTCATGGTTGTTCTCCTGGATGAAAAAGTTTGGGGCAATGTGGTGACGCACTGTGGTGGCGCTGCGTATGCGCTGTAGCGCTCAGTGCGTGACGTGAAGCAACGATAAGGTGACTTTCAGGATCGCGCACCCTAAGGATTGTTTATATTTTTGGATAGCGAAGTATATTTCGATAGGGTGACGCGAAGGTGAACAATTGGCTAAGAAATTTGCGCCGACCTTGGTTTTGTCCAACTAGACCGTATTCTGGGAAAACGTCTCTTTGACCGTTCGGTCACAAACTAAAGAATGACCCCATATGGGGTAGGAAAAAGTTGCGCGCAGCGCTTTTTGCCAGGCCATTTTTAGCCCCAGGGGTGCGCGCGGGATTGCGCGCAGGCCCGCGGGTTACTTAAAAAATTCTTAAGGATGGCGCGTTAATCTTCTTCAATTTCCGGATCTTCGGCGCGCGCTTGCTCGAACACCTCAGCCGCTGCGCGCAGGTTAATGGTGCCGATGATGAGGCCTACCACGATGTCCGGCCACGGGCTTGCCCACACCAGCATGAGTAGGCCGGCGCCGAGAATGAGGATATTGGCGGCGACATCATTGCGTGCCGCCAGCCATGCGCCGCGCGTGAGCGCGCTGCCGTGGCGTAGCTGCACGAGCAACACCGCGCAGAGCAGGTTGATGAGCATCGCTGCCACGGCCGTGCCTGACAACGTAAGTGGCTCAGGTACGGCGCCGGTGATGATCTTCCATATTGCCATGCCATAGGACGCCAACGCCGGAATCAGGATCAGCCCGGCTAGTCCATAGCTTGCTTTGCGACGCCCCTCCGCCGACCAGCGCAGCGCGAGCAGGACGAGCGCATTGATGAGAAAATCCTCGAGGAAGTCGGCGGCGTCAGCAAACAGTGCCGCCGAGCCGATGAAGGCGGCGATGATGAACTCGCCGAAGAATCCGAGGAGGTTCAGTGCGGCAACCCAGGCGACGATGCGCCGGGCGCGCGCGTTCAGGGTAGAGGAGGAGAGTTCTTGAGACACGGCACCTGAGCCTAGTGGGCGGCAGTGTCGAGGCCCAACTTCTTTTACTTTGAAACTATTCCTCCTGTGCGGTGCAGTGCGAGGAGCACTCGGGCCGCGTCCTTCGGGCGAGTGATATCAAGACCGGTGAGCTCCGTGACTTGTCGAAGGCGGTTGAGCACCGTATTGCGGTGGCAGTTCAGCGCTTCAGCGGAGTCCTTGATGGAGCCGCAGTCCAGGTAGGTGGTGATGGTTCGGTACAGCGGCGCGTTCTTAAGGCGCATCTCGGCGATGGTCTGCGTCAGCTCCGTCATGCCGCTGGCGGTGAAGTCTGCGAGGACATCGCCCGCGACGGCCCAGAGCGCATCGGCCGCTTCGGTGAGTTGGCTCAGCGGGCCGGTGGCATCGAAGATGCGCGGTGCCTGGTGCGCTGCCGCGCGTACTCCAGCCAGGCCGGCGACGTCACGGAAGAGCACGCCAGAGATCTGTTCAAAGTCCGCGGTAGTGAAGCTGGCGGGATGGCCGCTCGGCCAGAAGGCCACGAACATCCCGCGCACAGGGTGGCCGAAGGCCTCGCCGGAGGAGATGGGGTCGTCGAGAAGCGCGCGCAACTCTACCGCCGCGGTGGGGTGGGACACCACGACGTCGAAGTGGGTGTCAGCATCGATGTTGAGTGCGCGGGCGATCTCCGCGATGCCGAGCGTGCCCAGGGACTCGGCAGCGAAGAGCCGTTCCAGGTGTCGGGCGTGAGCGCGGTGCACGTTGTGCTGCCCGCGCGCCTCCTCCAAGCGGTAAGCATCGCGGACCACGAGGTTGTACATCGTCACAACCGAATGCACCTGTGCCACATGGTCGATGAGGATCTCTTGGTCCGCGCCGGCGGCACGGCGGAGGTGTTCCCAGAGGACCGTGAAGTCGAGCTGGATGGCGTCGATCAGTGTGGCTAGTTCCACCCCCTGGTGCGCGCGCCGGCGGCCCAGGCTTTGCGCATGGGCGCGAAGCTCCTCCTCATCCATCGCGCCGACCAGCACGTCAGTGATGCGCGCGAAGACCTCGAAGGCGGTCAGGCGCAGCTCATCCTCGCTCACTAGGGAGTCACCGTAGCGGCCGGAACGAGAAAAGGCGGCGAGGAAATCCTCAACCAAGCGGGGGATGGTGCCATGGACCTTCGCGACGATGTCGCGCCAGCGTTTTTCGTGCATATGCACAACGTTACACGCTCAGCGGTGGTGGATTGCCCTGCAGGTAGCGAGGTGGCTCACCGATCTGGCTAGCATGTGGTGACAAACACAGCACGGTCCCCGTGCAGTTCGTCAGAGAAGCAGGAGGACGCATGATCACGCGCATCGACAACGCCCACATCCTGACCCAGGATCCCGCGCGGCCGGTTGCGGACTCGGTGGCTTTTGCCAACGGGCGCATCCTCGCGGTGGGGGAGGCTGCCCGAGCCCTGCCTGCTGATGAGGCATGGGATGCCGGCGGCCGCACGCTCACCCCGGGCTTTAATGACGCGCATTCCCACACCGTGTGGTTTGGCCAAACGCTGCTGGAGGTGGATCTATCCCAGGCCACAACGCCAGAGGAGGTCTACGCCGCCGTGCGAGCCGCCGAGCCGAACCCCGACGGTTGGGTAGTGGCCGCAGGGTTTCGCCCCTCCGGGCTGGATGCGCCGGTGGAGATTGCGCAGCTTGACCACGCCACCGGCGGGGCTCCGCTGCTGATCAAGCACAACTCGGGCCACGCTTACACGGTCAACACTGCGGCCCTGCGCGCGGCGGGCGTCGATCCCGCCAACCCACCCGAGGTCGAAGGCGGCGAGTTCGTTCGCGATGCCGACGGGCACTGCACCGGGCTGCTCGATGAAAACGCCATGCGCGCCATCCAAGAGGTAACCCTGCCGGAATCCGGCGAGGAGATCGCCCGCGCCCTTGAGCTGGCCACACGCCGTTACCTGGAGCGCGGACTGACCTCCGTCACGGATGCCGGGGTGGCCGGCGGCTGGATCGGGCACAGTCCGCGCGAGATTGCTGCCTATCAAAACGCCACCCTGCACACCCGCATGCAGGTGATGGTGACCATGGACGTGCTCCACGAGATTTCCGGACACGCCTCCGACGGCCCCGGCTGGGGCCTGGATGGTGGCCTGCGCACCGGCTTCGGCGATGAGCGGCTGCAGATCGGCCCCGTCAAGATCTTCAGCGATGGCTCCCTGCTAGGTACCACCGCCGCACTGACGGAGAATTACGCCTGCTGCTCCCATCACGGATACTTCCAGGATGACCCGGAACAGATGCGCACCCGTGCGCTGCAGGCGGCGAATTCCGGCTGGTCCTTGGCTATCCACGCCATCGGCGATGCGGCGGTGGATTTTGCGATAGAGACGCTGGAGGAGGCCGTCGACAAGCATGGCGTGCCCGCCATGCCGCACCGCATCGAACACGGCGGCGTGGTGCGCCCCGACCAAATTGAGCGCCTGCGCGGCAAGCCCATCGTGGTGGTTCCGCAGCCGCTGTTCATCCGGGCTTTCGGCGACGCGATGGCGGATGCCCTCGGCCCGGAGCGCACCGCGTGGAGCTACCCAGGCAAGCGGCTTCTCGACGCCTCCCTCATCCTCCCCGGCAGTTCCGATCAGCCCGTGGCACCCGGGGTGCCCCTGGAGGTCATGCAGGCCTTCGTGGAGCGGCGCACCGCCTCGGGCCGGGACTATGGGCCGGAGGACCGTTTGACCCCAGCCGAGGCTCTCTACGCCTACACCGCAGGTTCGGCTGCGGCGACGGGCTGGGCCGGGCGCAAGGGGCAGGTGATGCCGGGGCAGCTGGCGGATTTCGTGCTGCTTTCACAGGACCCGCTGAATACTGACGATCTATCCACCATCGACGTGGCCGCCACCATCGTGGGCGGCGAGCTGCGCTACGGAAGCTTTTAAGGAGTAGAAATGCGAGCAACCACCAACGAACAATTCCTGTCAGATTTCCAGGCCATGTCCGCCAACGGCGCCACACCGGGCGGCGGCGTGGAGCGCCAAGCCGCCAGTGCCGGCGATAACCTCAACCGCGCCTGGTTCCATGAGGTCCTGGAGTCGCTTGGGGCGCGCGTCATCTACGACGAGATTGGCAACCAGTACGGACTTTTTGAACTCGCCCCGGGCGCCGAGTACGTGGGCGTGGGCTCGCACCTGGATTCGCAGCCCTTGGCCGGCCGTTTTGACGGTGCTTATGGCGTGCTGGCTGCAGCTCATGCCGCCGGGCGCGTGGCGCAATCGGGTGCCAAGGCGCGCTATAACCTGGCGGTTATCAACTGGTTCAACGAGGAGGGCTCGCGCTTTGCACCCTCCATGATGGGCAGCTCCGTGTTCGTAGGGACGCTGGCGCTTGACGACGCCCACTCCGCCACCGACCTCAGCGGCGTCACCGTCGCGCAGGCTCAAGAAGAGGCCGGCTGGGCCCCGCGCGGTGAAGCCCCGAAGCTCGCGGCCTATGCGGAGATCCACGTCGAGCAAGGCAAGGAGCTTGAAGCCGCCGGCAACACGATTGGTCTGGTCACTGCCACGTGGGGCGCGAAGAAATTCCAGGCGATTGTTTCCGGTGAACAGGGCCATACCGGCTCTACTCTGATGGCCGATAGGAAGGACGCACTTTTCGGTGCCTCCCTCATCATCTCTTCCGTGGAGCGCCTCACCCACGAATTTGCCGAAGGCCAGCTGCAGGCCTCGGTCTCGCAGCTGACGTTGGAGCCGAATTCGCCGGTAACCATCGCGCGCGAGGTGCGCTTCAACGTGGATGTGCGCTCGCCGTCTACGGAGGTGCTGGACAAGGCCCAAGCACGCCTGCAGGAGATCATCACCGAAGCAGAGGAGGAGTCCCGCACTTCTGTCGAGCTCACCCCGACGCACGAGTGGGCGCTCAACCCCTACCCGGCCGCCGGCGTCGCGCTGGCCCGGGAGGTGGTAGAGGAACTGGGCTACTCGCACCAGGAGATCTATACGGTGGCCGGCCATGACTCGACCAACCTCAAGGAGGTGGTGCCGACGGTCATGCTCTTCATCCCGTCCGTCGACGGCATCTCACACAACGAAAAGGAGTTCACCACGGCGGAGGACTGCGTGGCGGGTCTGGACGTGCTGACGCACGTGGCGCAGCGCCTCGTGGAATCCGGGTGCGGGGAGGGCTAGGTGCCCCTGCGCGCCGCCGCGCAAGACGCGCTAGTTGCTGTAGATCCTAGTCGTTATCGCTCCACGGCTCGTAGCCAAAGGCCTGTAGCGCAACCTCGAATCCGCGCTTCATCGCGGTGAGCTCTTCCTCGCTGAACTCGTAGGTGCGTAAGCGCACTGGGCCGGTAAGCGGGACGTGGAGCAGGAAGCGACGGCCTTCTTCGGTGATGTCGCACAAACGGCGGCGCAGGTCCTCCGGATCGTCGTTGAGCGCAATGAGATCATCACGCACTAAGCGCTTGACGGCCTGCCCGATGGTGGCGGGTTGCCAGCCCAGTTCCTTGCGCAGCTGAAGGATCGGGATGGGGCCCTTCTTATCGATGAGCCGCAGAAGCGAAAGATGGGAACCGGTGATTCCGTACTCGCGGCGCGCTTCTGTGTCGAACCTAGCCCGGGCGCGTTCGAAGCGGCGGTACTCCGCGATGGTCTCAGCGATTGGATCAATATCTGTCACGTAATCAAGCGTAAAAGTTCGGGGAGGGAATCTGCAACCGAGTTCCAAGAACACACTTTTAGCCACCTTATTGGTGTTAGGCGGGGGTAATATAAAGGAAATTTATGCCGCTAGTCGAAAGAGTTTGATCCATCCAGCGGAAGCGGCGGTAAATAGCAGATGAAAAGGACTTTTATCGGGTTCGGAATGCAAGAGGCGGCTGTATTCTTTGCCCGTCCGCGGGGGTGAGTTTAAAAACTGGTGACACGAGACGCAAATGTGACTATTGTTAACGTGCAGTCAATCTTTGGCTCCCTACATTTTGTATGACTCCTAAGGAGAATCCATGAAGATTTCCCGTTCCCTTGCTGCAGTAGCCCTGTCCGGTACCCTCCTCCTCGGCGGCACCACCGTTGCAATCGCCCAGATTCCGGACGCAGCAGACAGCACCGAAGGTATTGGGCTGCCGGCGACCATTGTGGTTGATGGCGTCACCTACTTCAAGGACACGACCGCCGAAGAAGGTAAGGGCGGTTACAAGTCCGCAGACGGCAAGAAGACTCTGACCTACTTGGAAGCAAAGGCCATCGTCGATCGTCAAAAGGATGCGGAAAAGGGTTCTGAGTCCGAGACCTCCACCTCTGAGACGACGAGCGCCGAGGCTTCCGCGTCGGACACGACCACCACTACCAAGGCCACTGACCCGGCGGGAAGCGAGACCTCTAAGACCTCCGAGCCGAAGGAATCTCCCACGAGCTCGAGCGAGACCTCGTCCTCCAAGCCTGCTGACAATTCCGAGAAGTCCTCTACCTCCGCCACCACGACTAAGACTGCAGAGCCGTCTACTTCCAAGACCGCGGAACCAGGCGACAAGAAGAGCTCCGCTGAGGGTGTACTGTCCTCCAAGGACGGCAAGCCGACTCCGCTGGCTATCTTCGGCATCGTTGCCGGCGTTCTCGCTGCCGTTGCTGCTGCCTTCCCGGCTATCGCGAAGGCCCTGAACCTCAACATCAAGCTGCCTTTCTAAGGCTAAGTAGCTTCTAGGTTCTTTTTGCCCCTGCCTCGTTGAGGCAGGGGCTTTTGTCTTGGGTTAAACCGGCGTGGTTTCCTGTAATAAGAACTTCAGCGCCCGGGCCGCTCACACTGAGGGCCACAGGGCGCTGAAGTCTCTCTATCTCTCTCTGTGTGCGTTCTCTCCAACGCACGACATACAGTATGCAACTGATCGGCAGACAATGTGAAGCTTAGACTCGCCTAAAAGGCAGAGGAGAGCTGTGAGTTTGCTGTGCTGGTTGAATTCCGCTGGTTATCGCCACCAAGACGCAATGGAATCTGTGCGGGGAGTTGCCCCCGGGGTTAATAATCGGGGTTATGGAGAGCCAAAATCGGACGGATTAATGGGGCGTTGTGAGCGGGGGAGCTTTTCCACCACAAGGCGGTAGGAGTCCGTCACAAGTTCGTTGAGTAGCTGCGGGGTGAGGCGGGGATCTGGGTGAACAGAAACCCAGTGTCGCTTGTTCATGTGGTAGCCGGGTGTGATGAAGGCGTGCTCGCTGCGCAGTGCTTCGGCGTCCAGGGGCTCAGCTTTGAGGATGGCCTGCGGGCGGCCAGTTGCCGCGGTGAGAAGGAGGAAGACCTTGCCGCGTACCTTGAACACGTCCCAGTCAGAGCCGAAAGGGTGCGTCAACATAGCGCCGGGGAGTTCGGCAGCGCGGGCGCTAGCGCAGGCGTGGAGATCCAGTGGAGAAGAAGAATCCATGTGAACCAGGCTAGGTGAAAAACACCGCTGGGCCCCTCCCACGATTCCTCGGGGAAGGGCCCAGCAGCGTCTCTATCAAGTTCCTCCGATTATCGGCCACTGGCCGCCCTCCGGAGGATGAGGGGTTCTCTCTCTCGCATGCGCTCTCTCAAACGCACAACACAGAGTATGGCGGCCAGTGCTGGCATCGCCATGAACTCCGCCTGGCAGTTTTCTGCTAGTCGATTTTTGCTAATCAAAGCGCGCGGGGCGCTTCTCGAGAAAGGCCGTGACGCCCTCCTTGTGGCCAGCTGAGGCCATCTGCGTGTACTGCGTCGGCTCTTCCCAGGTGAGCTGTTCATCGAGCTGGCCAAGGGCGGTGCGGTTGATGGCCGCTTTGGCTTTGGCCAGGGCATCGCGCGGTGCGATGTGCAGGCGCTGTGCTACCTCCAGTGCAGTGGCCAGTGCGTGGCCCTGGGGCGCGCGTGTGGCTACGAGACCTGCAGCCTCGGCCTCGGCAACGCCGAGCTTGTCTTGTAGCAGTGCCAAGGCGAGCGCGCGGTGGCGCCCCACGGAGGCCAGCGCAGTGAGGCTCACCCCGCCATCAGGGATAAGTCCAATCTTGCCGAAGGGCAGCGTGAAGTAGGACTCTTCGCCGGCCACGATGAGATCGCAGGCAAAAGCCAGCGAAGCACCCGCGCCAGCGGCCGCACCTTCGACTGCGGCGATGACGGGAATTTCGGCGGCCTGAATCTCAGTCACCAGTGCGTTGAGCTGGGGAAGCATGGTGGACTCGGCCGGGTTGGGAGTCTCGCCCGCAGCTTGCGCGGCGGCTGCCTCTTGCGCGGCGGCGACGAGATCCGCTCCGGCACAGAAGGCGGTCTCATCGCCGGTGATGATGAGGGCGCGGATGACGGGGTCGGAGGAGGCGTCGGCAAGCGCGGCAGAGAGAGCCAGGCAATGGTTCTTGGCAATGGCGTTGCGGCGCGCGGAGTTATTGATGCGCGCGACGAGGACGGAGCCTTCGCGGCGGGTGAGGATGGCATCGGTCATGGCTTAGTCCTTAACAAGCTCGGTGAGGGAGGAAATGATGCGCTCGGCCTCAGCGGAGATGCGGGAGACGATTTCGGAACAGGGTGCCACATCGTGGATTAGACCCTGCGACGTTCCGCAGGTCCACACGCCTGCATCCAAATCACCGGTTTCGTAGACTGCACGGCCGCGCTTGCCGGCAACGAGGTGGCGGATATCCCCAAACTCAGCGCCTTGGGCGAGGCGCTCGGCCACCTCATCGCTTACAGCGTTCTTGGCCACGCGAGTGGAATTGCGCAGCTCGCGAAGGATGAGCTGGGTATCCAGCTCGCTGCGCTCCACAATGGCTTGTTTGACGTTCTCGTGCACCGGGGCCTCGGCGGAAGCCACGAAGCGGGTTCCCATGTTGATGCCCTCGGCACCTAGCGCCAGGGCGGCGGCTAGCCCGCGGCCATCCGCGAAGCCGCCTGAGGCCACGATGGGGATGTCCAGCTGGTCCGCGGCGGCGGGAATGAGCACGAGTCCCGGAATGTCATCTTCGCCGGGGTGGCCGGCGCACTCAAAGCCGTCGATGCTCACGATGTCAACGCCAACCTTCTGTGCGCTCAGCGCATGCCGCACGGAGGTGCACTTGTGGATGACAGTGATGCCGGCATCCTTGAAAGCCGGCATGTGGTCCTTGGGATTATTTCCAGCGGTTTCTGCAATCTTCACGCCTTCCTCAATGATGACGTCGCGGTATTCCGCATAGGGCGGTGGGGTAATTGCCGGGAGCATGGTGAGGTTGACGCCGAAGGGCTTATCGGTCAGCTCGCGCGTGCGGCGAATCTCGTGGCGCAAGTCTTCCGGGGTGGGCTGCGTAAGCGCGGTAACGACGCCGAGGCCGCCGGCGTTGGATACCGCGGCGGCGAGTTCGGCGCGGCCGACCCATTGCATGCCGCCTTGGATGATGGGGTGAGTGATGCCGAGCATCTCGGTAACGCGGGTGGAAATCATGAGTGTTGTGCTCCTTGGTGGTGCGAAATTATGGGGGAGGAGGGTGAATGAAAAGGTGAATGGCTATTCGGAAAAATGGGCTTGCAGGCGGCCCCTGAGGTCATCGGGCAGGGCGATGGGGCGGCGCGCGGAGACGTCGATAAGCACCAGCGTCGCCGTCGCGAACACGCATGAGGCGCCGTCCTGGATGAGTTCGTGGGAAACCTGGTAGGAGGTGGTTCCGATGCGCGAGATCCACACCCGCGCCTCGATGGAATCGGTGTAGGTGAGCTCGGCGTCATACTGGACTTCGAGGGATCGCACCACGTGAGCATAGGAATTGGTGGCAATTGGGCCGCTCAGTTTGGCGGCCGCACGGACGCGCGCTTCCTCTAAAAGCGTGACCATCGTGGCGTTATTGACGTGGGCGTTCGCGTCCTGGTCGGACCACCGCAAGGCAAGGGTTATCGGGATGGCGTTGGCGGGCGCGCGCATTGTTCCTCCTGGGGCGAGCGGGTAGAGTGATGCGTATTACTATACATACGAATTGTGGTTCGTTGCTCGAATCGTGAGGAGAATGCCATGACAGATCTTCTGGGGATCGATGCTCTGCTGAGCGAAGAAGAAAAAGCTACCCGTGACCGCGTCGCCGCACTGGTGGATGAGCACATCCGCCTGCACGTGGGGCAGTGGTATGAGGACGCGGTGCTGCCGGAGTCCATCTTCCCGGTGCTGGCGGAGGCTGGCCTGTTCGGGATGCATCTGGAAGGCTATGGCTGCGCCGGGCGTTCCGCGGTGGAATACGGGCTGGCCATGCAGGAGCTGGAAGCAGGAGACTCCGGTATCCGTACGGTGGTGTCAGTACAGGGCTCGCTGGCGATGTCGGCGATTTATAAGCACGGCTCGGAGGAACAGAAACAGGAGTGGCTGCCCAAGATGGCAGCCGGTGAGGTCATTGGCTGCTTCGGCTTGACAGAGCCGACCGCCGGTTCGGACCCGGCAAGCATGGTGACGGTGGCGCGCTACTGCTCCGGTGAATGGGTGCTGGACGGTGCGAAGCGCTGGATTGGCCTGGCGAGTGTGGCCGGGGTGGCCATCATCTGGGCCAAGGTTTCTGAGGAGGACGCGGCGGCTGCCGGGGCGGAGGCGGGTGTGCGCGGGTTCATCGTGCCGACGTCCACGCCGGGGTTTAGGGCGACGCCGATTACCCGCAAGCTGTCCATGCGGGCGTCCATTCAGTGCGATATTGAACTGGAAGGCGTTACTTTGCCCGCTGACGCTCTGCTGCCCAAGCATCCGGGACTCAAGGGGCCGTTTATGTGTTTGAACGAGGCTCGCTTCGGCATTAGCTTCGGCGCTTTGGGCGCGGCCCGTGATTCTTTGGAGGCGGCGCTGGCCTACGCGAAGGAGCGCAAGCAGTTCGACCGCTCGCTGGCGTCCTTCCAGCTCACCCAGCAGAAGCTGGTGGATATGGCGGTGGAGCTGAACAAGGGGCAGCTGCTGGCGCTCAACCTGGGCCGCGCCAAGGATGCGGGCACGCTGGAGCCCCACCAAATCTCGGTGGGCAAGCTAGCCAACTGCCGCACTGCGATCGACATTTGCCGCCAGGCCCGCACCATCCTGGGCGGCAACGGTATCACCGCGGACTACTCACCGCTGCGCCACGCCGCCAATCTGGAATCAGTGCGCACCTACGAGGGCACCGATGAGATCCACACGCTGATTCTGGGGCGGGTGCTGACGGGGGAGCAGGCGTTTAGCTAACCGCGTGGCGTCGTACCGGTGAGGCCATACGGGCTCCACTGCGCAGATGGTCTTATTCGTTTGGTCCCTCTACTTTGGTCCCTCATCTGGGATGAGGGACCATCTGTGTGCTGAAAACCAGAGAAAGATGGTCCCTTCACTCTGCTAAGAGACCAGAGTAAAGGGACCATCTAAAGAGGAGAGGCTAAGCAGTGCGGGCGCCGTGTTCGGGGCCCGCGCACTGTCTTGCACTCAGGCCTGTTCACAGGCACTGAGTCGCGCTGTTTAGTTTCTGGGTGTCTAGCTTCTGGTGTCCTTCGGCTTCGGGGCGTTCGGATCGATCGGGCGGCCGTCAGCATCCAGATCGTTGAGCTCGGCCAGCTCGGTGAAGTCGGCCTGGGCGTCGGCGAAGCCCTCCTCCGGATCGATTTCATCGAAGTTGCGGATGGTGCCGTCGCGCTCGTCCTTGAACATGTCCTTGCCATAGACAACGAGCACCATGATGATGCCGGCGGCGAAGCCCCACGCGGCACCCTGGGTGGCCAGCACGCCGGCGGTGACACCTGCGATGCCAAGATCCTTCTGGTTCTTGGACTCCATGATGCCCACGCGCACCGACACGAAGCCCTGGATGATGAGAGTCAGCGCCAGACCCACCGGCAGGATGGGCTCGACGAAAGAAGTAATCGGCAGCAGCAGGAGACCCACGTTGGTACCCCAACGGAAGGAGCCCGCGCCGCCAAAGATGGTACGCATGGCGCGCTTGCCCTGCTTGTAGCGCTCGACGATGACCACGTGCATCGCCGCCCACAGCGGGCCACACATAGCGACGTCTGGGCCGATGATGGACATCAGCATGTTGCGGCCACCGAAGAGCAGGTGTGCGCGCGACGGGCTGTACACCACGGCCTCGTCCGTGCGGACGTGATCGGCTTCCTTAAGCACTGCGTTGGCCTGCAAGACGTCACCGAAGACGACGATGTAGGCGGCCAGCACCGTGGGGATGGCGGTGAGGAACATGTGTGCCGGCGGAAGACCGATCCCGAAGACGGTGTACTCAGACCACAGGGTCATGAAATCTGGTTTGGAGAAACCCCACTCCACGTCCGGCCAGGGAGCCTCGCCAGCTAGTGGTGCGACGAAGACCGCGACGAAGATAGCAGGCAGGATGCCTAGCGAAGCCAGGAAGCGCCAACCGGCGGCCTTCTGTCGTAGGGCTTGGAAGCCACGGGAGTACATGAGGAAGAAGGCCACAGCCACCGCGATGGTGATCGTAATGGGGAAGGAGTGGAAACGCCCGCCTTCCTGGAACACCGAGATGATGGCGGCGATACCGGCGCCAAGGACGATGCCGGAGCGCAAGCCCGAGGGGATGAGGCGGACGACCTTCGATGCCCATCCCGTTATGCCTAGCGTTAATGAGAATATGCCCAGCAAGAGCTGGAAGCTGATGAGCGCCCACACACGCTGCTCACCCTCCGGGAAGGTCTGGATGTAGACCGTCAGCAACGGAATCGCCGGGGTAATCCAGCCTGGGACAACCGGGTCACCCAAGAGGTGGTGGGTGAGGTAGAGCAGGCCGTTGAGCATAACGACGGCCAGCGCCGCTTCGTAGGGCATGCCGAGGGCCTCGGTCATCAGGGGGATAGCGCCCAAGTCCACCACACACATGAACAAGCCTTGAGCGAAGTCCGGCCACTCCATGCGGTAATGCACGAAGGGGAGGCGAACATCGAAGGGGCCCATCTTCCAGTGGGGTGAAGCTTGACCGATGCCCTGGTCTTCGGGTTCGGTGGCTTCGGTGGTTTCGGCCATGACGGCCTCCTTTCAAAGAAAAGGGACCAAGCCCGGCGGGCGTGAAGCGCGCGGGGCTTGGTGAGGAAAGGTGAGAGGTTCGTTGAGGTTTAGTGCTTGAGGTTTAGTCGAACCTTGGTTAGTCGAACTCGATGATCTGGCGCAGTGCTACACCGTCGGACAGGCGGTCCATGGCGGTGTTGATGTCCTCGAGCTTGATGTGGTCGGAGATGAGGGCCTCAGCGTTGAGCTTGCCCTCGCGCCACAGCTGCTCGTACTTCGGGATGTCCTTCGACGGGACGGAGGAGCCCAGGTAGCAGCCGTGGACGCGGCGTGCCTCGGCAGTCATCACCAGCGGGTCGATGGTGATGGTGGAGCCCGGTGCCGGCAGGCCGACGGTGACGGTCAGGCCGCCCGGTGCGGTGACCTTGTAGGCGGTTTCCAGTGCCTTCGGATGGCCGGCGGCCTCTACGACAGCGGTGAACTTCTTGCCGGACTCCTCAGCTTCCTGAGGGGTCATCGCGGAGGTGGCACCGATTTCGATGGCCTTCTCGCACTTATCCTTCTGCATGTCGATGCCCACGATCTCCTTCACGCCGAGCGCAGCGGCGGTAATGATGGCGGCCATGCCCACGCCACCGAGGCCGACGACGGCGATGCTGTCCTCCGGCTTTGGATCGATCTCGTTGAGCACGGCGCCGCCACCAGTGAGGATGGCGCAGCCGAGGATGGCGGCGATATCGGCCGGGACATCGGAGCCCACCGGTACGACGGAGAGCTCGGAGACCACGGCGTGGGTGGCGAAGCCGGAGACACCGAGGTGGTGCTGGATCGTCTCACCGTTGCGGGTGAGGTGGCGGGTGCCGCGGATGAGGGTGCCCTCGTTGTTGGTCTTGGAGCCGACCTCACAGGGCATCTTGCCGTCGGTCTTGCAGCCGGCGCACTCGCCGCAGCGCGGGAGGAAGGTCATGACCACGTGGTCGCCGACCTTGACGTTGGTAACACCCGGGCCGATCTCTTCGACGATGCCGGCGGACTCGTGGCCCAGCAGCATCGGCAGCGGACGTGGGCGGTTGTTGTTGACCACGGAGAGGTCGGAGTGGCAGAGGCCAGCGGCGGTGATCTTGACCAGGATCTCGCCCTCGCCGGGAGCGCTGAGCTCGAGCTCGCTTACGGTGATGGGCTGAGAATCGGCGTAGGGGCGCTCGTCGCCGGAGCGCTCCAGAACGGCGCCGCGAATGGTAATCGTGTCAGACATAGATACCTCCAGACATGAGATGGGGTTAATGCATCGCAATGTACGCCACCGGGCGTTAAGGAGGGCCGGAACGGTATGGGAAAAACTACACCGGGCCGTTATGTGGATGGGGAATTCTCTACCCGCTGAGGGCGTGGGCGCGCAGCGCTACGAAGACATCGAGCCCGCGCTGGCCCACGGCCCACTCCTCACCCATGAGCTCAGCGATCCGATCGAGGCGTTGGCGCACTGTGTTGGGGTGGATGAACATGGAGCGGGCGGTCTGCGGAATGCTGTGCCCGGAGAGCAAGTAGTGGTGCGCGGTAGCGGTCAGCTCCGTGGAGTGCTCCTCGTCGTAGCGCACCAGCGGGCCGATGGTGCGCGTGGACAGTGCGTTCAGCGCCTGCGGGTCCGCACCCAGGATGAGACCCACCGTGCCTAGGGAGTCCTCGGTGACGAGCTGGCCGCGCAAGCCCAAAGCGAGTGCTGAATCCAGGTAGGCCATGGCGGAATCGTGGGCGCTGCGCGCTTCGCTCAGGCCGCCGAAGCCGATGGCAGAGACCGTCAACTCAGGGAATTCAGACAGCAGTGGGGCCAGCGCCTTATCGATATCCCGATCCGGTTGGTACAGCACGCACACGTGTTGGTCGTGGTGCGTAATGGCGGCGTTACCTGGCAGGAGGTGCTCCAGCTGGGGGCGGGTGGGCAGGTTCTTGGCTGAGTGCAGGCCTACGAAGTACAGCTGTGCCGAAGAGTTCAGGCTAATCCCCGTCAGGTGGCGCAGGCGGGCGATCTCCTCGCGCCCGGCGTTGCCTAGTGCTACGGCGTAGACGAGGTCGTCGACTTTGCGCGCGGTGGCGTCGACAAGCGCTTCGGCAAAGAGCGCAATCGCGGTAAAGGCCGCAGAAGCGTGGCTGATGACGCGCAGTTCGGCGTCGCTGAGCTCCTTGTCCACACCAATCGTGCCCAGCGCCCGCCCGTTAAACTCCACGGGGAACGTGCTGGTTGGGGGAGTGTCCGGGGCATCCTCCGCTGTCCACAGCGTGACCGGCGCATCGAGGCTCTTAGCCAGCACGCGTTCGAGCTCTTCGAAGCTGGGATTGTTCATCAGCACGTGGAGCAACTGCGTGTTGACGTCATTGAGCCACTGCAATTCGTCCACGTGGCGGCTGAGCGCAATTTGGGAGCGGGTCAATTCGGCCACGGATTCGCCCTGACTCTCAATGACTTGGGCATTCTCCAGCGCCACGGAGGTAATAGAGCCGAGCACCTCGAGCGCGGCGATCTCCTCGTGCGTGTAGTGACGCGGGTGGCGATCCCCCACGAGAAGCGCGCCGATGGTGCGCCCAGAAATGCGGATCGGGGCGCCGAGGATCCCGCGGATTCCTTCGGCTTCTACCGCACGGTCCACGTAATCCACGTGCGTGACGTTGGGATCCACAGAATGGTCATAGGTCCACGCCGGGCGGTTAGTGGCGGCCACGATGCCGAGGATTCCGGAGCCCATGGGCATGTTGATGGTGCGGAATTCCTCGGTGACCACGCCGCTGGTGGCCAGCACCTTGGTAAAGCCGGTGTCCTCATCGTTGAGGCTGAGGTAGCCCACCTCCGTGCCGATGGTGGAGCGTGCGTGGCGCACAATCGCCTGGAGGATGTCGGTGGATTCGCGGCCCGAGTTGAGCATCTGGGAGACGTCGAGCAGTTTCGTCGACATCACCCGCCACGTGTGGTTGGCGCGCATGGTTTCCTCAACGGCCCGAAGCGCGCCAAGCTCCTCGGCCGCCAGTTGCTCGCGCAGCTCGTCGGGGACGCGGGTGCCGCTGGCGAGGTGGGAGAGTACGGGGCCGAGGAGAGACATGCCCCCTAGCTTAGGGGGCTAGCCGGGGCGCTACCTACTTCCAGTGGGAAGAGGAACGCTTGGCCATCTGCTCGCGGTACTGCTGGGTGGTGGTGGGCAGGAGCTCACCGGTGGCCCAGTCGAGGATGACGCCGTAGTGGCGGACCAGGTCGAGCTGGTCCAACTCGCCGGCGTTGTAGCGCTCAGCCACGGACTCTGGGGACTCCGCCAGCTTGTCCAGGCGGGTAGAGCGCAGCTCCTCACGCAGCTTCGCGGTTTCCTCCTCGTCGAGCTCGTACTCGTCGATCTCTGGGTCAACGGGGCGGATGACAACGCCGTAGTCCTTGGCGGCACGGCCCACGGAGACGTAGCCATCGATGACGTCCTCCAGCACTGCCTCCGGGTCGCGCTCCAGGGCATCGCCGAAGCCGCCGCCACCGGCAGAGGGGCGCTCGAAGGTATCGCCCGGGCCCACCGGAACGTTGGAGAACAGCGCGCCGAGGTACTGCTCATCCGGGGTGCCGCGGTTGAGCCACACGCCCTGCGGGATGGAGGGCAGACCACCCTCGATGCCCCAGGTCACGGAACGCGAGCGGTCACAGCAGTAGCTCATGACGGTCTTGTTCGCATCCGTGAGCACACCGCCCTTGGTTACACCCACACCGCCGCGGAACTTGCCGGGGCCCGCCGAGTCAGTCACCAGTGCGTGGTGGCTGGTGATGACAGGGGAGAGACGCTCCTGGCCTTCGACCGGCTGGACCGCCAGGCCCGGGCCGAAGACCGGTGCGGTGGCGGAGGAACCGTCGCGGTCGACGCGGCCGCCCCAGCCGCCAGCCATCCAGTCGTACCACATGAAGAACTCGCCCTTGTCCTCTGGTTTCTTCGCGTCACGCGTATCCCAACCACCGATGAGCAGGTACTCCAGGTTGAAAGCGCAGGCCATGGCGCGCTCCTGCATGAGCTGGGACCACAGCTCGAAGACCGCGTTCATGATCTTCTCGAAGGGGCCGGAACAGAAGCCGGTCACCGCGTGCGGCATTCCGGCGTTGACCACGGTTCCCTCCGGGCCGAGGTCGATGTCCATAGCGCGGTAGAGTCCGGAGTTTAGTGGCACGTCGGGGAAGAAGGTTTTGGTACCGGCGACGATTCCGGAGAACGCGGAGCCATAGCCCGCGTTGAGGAAGCTGGCCACCGCCGGCGCGGAACCGTCCAGCGAGTAGGAGAGGCGTCCGCCCTTGATGCGCATCGTTACCTTGATGGGAACGAGGCCCTCTTCCTTGGCCGGGTCGAGGTCGATGTAGTCGATGGTGGACCACTCGCCGTCGTCAAGCGCGGCCACACGGGAGGTGACGATGTCTTCCACGTAGTCCTGGACCTCCCGCAGCGCGGTGCGCACGGTGTCGAAGGAGTACTTGTCCACGAGGCGGTGGATTTCGCGCTCACAGACCGCGGTGGCCTCGGCCTGGGCCTTGAGGTCGCCCATGACGATCTCGGGGCTGCGGGTGTTGCCAGCCAGGAGCTTGGCGACGTCCTTGAGGAACACGCCCTTGGACCACACGCGCACCGGGGTGATGCGCAGGCCCTCGGTGTAGTAGTCGGTCGCGGAGACGTCGAAGGAGCCCGGGACGGAGCCTCCGGCATCGGCCCAGTGGCCCTTGTTCTGCGCGAAGGCCAGCAGGGTGCCCTCGTGGAAGATGGGGCGCAGGAAGGACACGTCATTCATGTGCGTGCCGCCCTGGTAGGGGTCGTTGATGGCGAAGACGTCACCTTCGTGGATGTCATCGCCGAATTCCTTGAGCACGGCTTGGCACTGGAAGTGCAGGGTGCCGACGTGTACGGCGATGTCCTGGTTTCCCTGCATCACGGTGTTGCCCTCGGCGTCACACAGCGCGGAGGAGAAGTCACGCGAGTAAATGACGAAGGAGTAGCAGGTGCGCAGAATCTGCTCGGACATGAGGTTGACCGAGGTGGCAAAAGCGTTCTTGAGAACCTCGAAGGTCACCGGGTCGAGCGTGCGGCGGCCGGAAGAGGACGGCGACGGTTTCTGTGGCTGTGTATGAGTCGTAGTCATGTCGATTCCTTTCAAAGGAGAGTCTGAAGGCGAGGGTCTTAGGCGTTGGTGGCCTTGCCGATGTGGATACGGATGTTGGACCACTCATCAATTTCTGCACGGTCTCCAGGCGGAATGACGGTGGTGGCATCGAACTGGTCGATGATGGCCGGGCCGTTGAGCTTGGCACCGGCCTTCAGGTCGGGGCGGTGATAAATCGGGACATCGGCCCAGCCGCCGTGCGCGGAGAAGTAGACGGGGCGGGTGGTCTCCGGGAGCTCTGCCTCGTGCTCTTCGACCTCGTAGTGCTTGAAGGGCGGGTTCTCAAGCTCGCCGATGGCGATGAGGCCAATCTGGTAGAACTCCACCGCGCCGTCGCGGTCGGCGAAGGAGTACTCGCGCTCGTGCTCATCGTGGAACATGGCGACGGCATCATCGAGCGGGTTATCGGACTCGGGGATTTCCACCGTCAGGGAACGCCACTGGCCGCGGTAGCGCATGGAGGCGGTCAGCTTGAACTTCATGCGCTCCTCCGGAACGTGCTCCTTCTCCAGGCGCTCGCGGGCCTCGGAGATCAGCGCCTGGAATTCCTTGCGCAGTTCGGTGGTGTCCACCTCGTCCACCGGTGCTTGGTACATCTTGGTGATGTCGTGTCGGATGTCCACGAGCAAGCAGCCCTGGGCGGAGGTCACGCCTGGGTGCGGCGGGACCACGACGGTGGGGATGGACAGATCGCGGGCGACCTCAGCGCCGTGCAGGGCGCCGGCGCCGCCGCCGACGACAAGGACGAAGTCACGCGGGTCGTAGCCACGGCGGATGGACAGCAGGCGAACCGCATCGGCCATGTTGGCGTTGGCCACCTGGATGATGTTCTCGGCTGCGGCTTCGAGCTCAAGGTTGAGCGGCTCTGCAACGGTCTTGTTGACGGCCTCGCGCGCAGCATCGGGGTTCAGCTTCAGTGCACCGCCGATGAGCTCGGTGCCGAGGCGGCCGAGGGTGACGTTGGCATCGGTGTTGGTGGCATCGGTGCCGCCGCGCTCGTAGCAGACCGGTCCCGGATCCGCGCCCGCGGACTGCGGGCCGTTGCGCAGGGAACCTGCCTCATCGATCCAGGCCAGCGAGCCGCCGCCAGCGCCGATGGTGCCGACCTCGATGGACGGGAAGCAGATGGGGAAGCCGTATTCGACCTGCCACTGCTTGGTGATGCGGATGTCACCTTCGTAGACCAGCGCGATATCGGTGGAGGTACCGCCCATTTCCAGGCCAATCGCGTTGGAGTAGCCACAGCGGGTGGCGATGTCTTGCACCGCGATGGCGCCGGCCGCAATGCCGGAGGCAGCCAGGCGGACCGGGTAGCGGGTCACCATCTCCGGGGTCATGGAACCGCCGCCGGAGTGGAGAAGGAGCAGGTCTCCGTCGTAGCCGCCTTCCTCCAGCTGGCGGGACAGACGGTTGACGTAGCCGGAGACGAGCGGGGCCAGGACCGCATTGGCGACGGTCGTGGAGAAGCGGTCGTGCTCGAAGATCTCCGGGAGGATTTCGGAGGAGGTGGAGACGGTGGCGTCGGGAAGCTCCTCGCGCAGGATCTCCGCCATGCGCTCCTCGTGGGAGGCATTGGCATGGGAGTTGATGAAGCAGACCGCGACGGTCTCAATCTTCTTGCGGCGCAGGATCCCGGCGATGCGGCGAGCCTCTGTCTCATCCAACGGGGTGATCTCGGCGCCATCGAAGTCGATGCGCTCTTCTACTTCGTAGCGATCACGGCGGCGGATGTAGGGATCCGGAACGTCCTTGTAGGCATCCCACAACTCATCCTTGGTGCCGTCGCGGATTTCCAGAACATCGCGGAAGCCCTTCGTGGTGATGAGCGCTGCCGGTGGGAAGCGGCGCTGGATCAGCGCGTTGGTGGCCACCGTGGTGCCGTGGGAGAACACCTCGACCTGGTTGAGCTGGACGTCGGCCGACTTGAGGCCGTTCATCACCGCTTTCATCGGGTCATCCGGGGTGGAGGGAACCTTGGCCACCGACAACTCGTGGGTCTCGGTGTTAACAATCGCGACATCGGTGAACGTTCCTCCGACGTCGACGGATACGCGAAAAGGTTTATTTCCCGTCATGGTGGGAACCTCTCTTTCAAAGGCTGGTGAATTCGGTTGAGAGGAATCTTGATATGGCACGAGGAGGGGAGCAATGGAGAAACGGTGAATTAAGAGCGAAGAAGGTGGAGGAAACTCCAAACAAGCAGGTTGGGGCATACTAGAATTAGCCGGAGAAAAGTAAGATAGGACACTATTTTCCGGAGGGATAAGTGGCGTCACAAGATAATCCGGTGCTCCGGATCGCCGATCTCGTCGTGATGGAGCCGCGGCTGCGCCGCTTGAGCAGGGCGCTCGAGGATGAGAGTTTTGTGGGGCTGTGCGCCGAGGGCGATGGGGACGTGGCGGACTGGCTAGTCCTTCCCCGGCCGGAGGGAAACCCGCGCGCTATCCAGCGCCGGCTGGTCGACGCCGCCGGGGTCATCTTCCTCGACTCCGAGTTCGATGAGCAGGAAGTCCTGGACTCGGTGGAGGGAACCGGCGCCGTCCTGTACGGCACCGACGGGATCACGCGCCAAGATATCCGGCGCGCGGTGGATGAGCTTTTGCGGCGCCAGCCAAACCTGGCATCCTGGCGCAAGCTCAGCACCATCGGGCAATTAAGCCCCGGGTTGGTCAACCCGGCGCCGGAATCCGAGATCCTTGCGCGGTTTGCCAGGTTTAGTGGAGATTCCTTGCTGCTGTTGACCGTTGATGGCCGGGTTATTGCCGCCGCCGGCGAGTTGCCCGCGCGGAGTATCGCGCGTTCCCTGTCGGTGGTGATAAACCACAGCACCACGACCATGCACGTGGGGCGTTGGAAGGTCTTTGCCCGGTGGCTCGACATTGCTGGCGAAAGCCCCTCCTTCGACCACGGCTATTGGCTGATCCGCGGGCGGCAGACCAGTCAGGATGCAGACTTCGACGACCCCGCTTTCGCGGCGCTGGAGGAGCTGCTCACCGCTTCTCTGATGGCGCAGAGAAACATCCAGCGCAACCACGTCGCCGAATCGAGCGCGCTGATGGTGGCGTTGTGCGATGAGAATTCGAATAGAGAAGAAGTAGCCACCACGTTGCGCAGGCGAGGCTTTTCGGAGCATGCCAAGATGCGGCTCATTGTCTCCGATTCCGTCAAGGATTCCTACCGCAGCGATGTGCGCGACAAGGCCTTCGCCTTGGCCCAGGATGCGGGCGTGCCGCTGGTGCTGGGCTATGTGTCCGGCCGCACCTGCGTGTTGACTACCCACTCGGGAGCGGAGGGGAAGATCGCGGACGTGCTCTTCGGCTCCGTCGGGCTCTCTGCTCCCTTCGACACCGTCGAGGAAGGTCCGGCAGCGTGGCTCCAGGCCCTGCTTGCCGCCGTGGTGGTGGAACGCACGCATTCCTTGCACCTGCAGAGCCTGGAGTTTGCTCACTGCAGTGCCATCGAGAAGGCAGCGGCCTACCTGGGCCAGCGCGGCTTGGAGGACGCAGTGGGGGAGCTCGACCGCGCGATTGAGGGGATTAAGGATGGCGAAGAGATCTTTCGCGCCTATGAAGCTGAAAGCTTCTCCGTGGCCCGGGCCGCGAAGGCCGTGGGCGTGCACGCCAATACGGTCCGGCACCGGCTGGAAGCTCTGGAGGAACGGATCCGGTTCTCCGATGCGGATCTGGTTTTGTGGGCGCTGTGGAAAGCGCTGCGCCCCCGCATGCAGCGCTAGGCGGCTGGATGCGGGGGCACGGAGAAGGTGTGAGAGTAGAGAGTGAGAGGGGGAGTGGAGAGAACTACACCTTCTTCTTGCTGCGCGGGATGGGCTTGCCGGTGATCAGCGCGTGGAGCTTGCCGTCACCGATCTGCAGCTCTTCCGGAATGTCCTCGGAATCAACCTCGGTCATGATCTCCTTGATGAAGTCAGATTCCGGGATGGAGGAGTTGCGAGCGATGGCCACTAGCTCACGAGCCTCCTCATCGGAGAGGTGGTTGTCATTCTCAAAGCGCTTCTTGAGTAGCTCACGCGCGCGGCGGCGCAGATCGGCCTCAGATTGCAGGTCCTTGCGGTTCTTCAACCATGCGAAGCCGATGATGAACATGATGGCAATGCCCATGTATCCAAGAATCGGGTAGACCCAGCCGATGAGGTTGGAGAAGCCGATGAAGGAAAGCACGAAGCCGATGAGCACGGAGATGACATAGACCTTGTAGAAGTTCTGCGGCTTGCCGCGGGTGAGGCGCTTGGCAAAGGCATAGAACATACCAATCGCGGTGTTATAAATCATGCCGTAGATGGCGACGGACATGGCGATACCGAGCGTCGGGTGAATCTGCTCAATCATGGCCAGCGTTGGCATCTCGGCCTCGGTGATCGGGCCTACGGAGACGTAGAGACCGCCGACCAGGACCGCCAGCAGGAAGAGGAAGCATGCGCCGCCGAGAATGCCGCCGTAGCCCACCTCCTTGGCGTCGAGGAAGTTGCCGCCGATGACGATCATCATGGAGACCACCACGATGACGTTCAGTCCCAGGTTATTGATGGCGGAGACCCACCAGTTGGGCAGCGTCGTAGGAAGCTGCTGCGCCTGCTCATTGAGGTGTGACCAATCTGGGTTGGAGGTGAGCACGGTGTAGACCGTGCCGATGGTCAGCAAGACGATGATGAACGGGGTAATGGCGCCAATGGCGATGGTCACCTTGTCCACGTCGAGCAAACCCGTCAGCAGGGTGAGGACGAGCATGAGGACGGCGCCGATCCACACTGGCCAGCCCCATTGCTGGTTGAGGTTGGCGCCGGCACCGGCAAACATGGCGAAGCCGATGCAGAACAGACAGGTTAGCGTGGCGAAGTCGAGGATTTTCGACACGATGGGCGTGGACACGGCGTTAAAAACGGAGGTGTGCTCCTTGGCGCGGTGGTAAGAGCCCAACTGGAGGATCGTGATGCCGGAGATGGTCATGGCTAGCGCGGTAACGATGGCGCCGACGACGCCCATGTTGCCGAAAGCAACGAAGTATTGGAGGGCCTCGCGGCCCGAAGCGAAGGAGGCACCCGCGAGCACGCCGATGAAGGCCATCGCGATGCCGAATGAGCGTTTAAGCATGGTGAACCTAACTTTAGGTGGATAGAAATAGCTACTTATGCAAACGGGGCAGGCGGCCTGGGAAAGGTGCCTGCCCCGTGTGTGATGGAGCGGAAGCTTTTAGTTCGCTGCCGCCTTGATGAACTCGGCGATGCCAGCGAGCTCCTCCTCGCCGCGGTCAATGATCGCAGCAGAGGTAAACAGCCCGTGGTGGTAGCCCAGAAGGTGCTTGTGCGTGACGTCGACGCCTGCCTTGGCCAGCTTCCCGGCATACTCGATGCCCTCGTCCGCCAGCGGATCGTTGTCCACCGTGATGACGAGTGACGGGGGCAGGCCCTCCGGCAGCTCGTGCAGCAGCGGGGA
Organism: Corynebacterium sp. HMSC076G08; assembly: GCF_001811515.1. Lineage (NCBI taxonomy): Bacteria > Bacillati > Actinomycetota > Actinomycetes > Mycobacteriales > Corynebacteriaceae > Corynebacterium > Corynebacterium sp. HMSC076G08. The sequence goes on from NZ_KV805086.1 coordinate 33,931, forward strand.
GAGGTCCTTCGCCGTGCGCTGCGATTCCTCCGTAACGAAGGTATCGATGAACCAGCGCATGGTGTCAGAGGCCAGCGGGAAGCCCTCCTCCAGGCGCTTGTAGGAGGCACCGTTCTCGGTTCGCTCGCGGGAGCAATCCGTGATCGGGTAGAGCAGGATCTGGGAGCTGAGCTTGGCGACGCCCTCCTCACCCACGAACTCGTTCGCCATCACGGCGGCGAGCTGGCCGCCGGCCGAGTCGCCGGCTACCGAGATGGAGCTGACGGTCAGGCCATGCTCAGCCGAGGAGTCGGACAACCAGCGGTAGGCGGCGCGGCAATCGTCGATAGCCGCCGGGTAGGTGTGCTCCGGGGCAAGACGGTAGTCCACCGCCACAACCGGGAACCCGGTGAGCACCGCGATACGGCGTACCGAGGAGTCGTGGGTCTCCAGGTTGCCCATGAGCCAGCCACCGCCGTGCATGTAGAGCACCGCCGGGGTCTCCTGGCCGCGCTCCGCCTCCGGGCGGGGGTCGTAGAGGCGAACCTGAAACTCCTCGACCTGGAAGTCAGTAGTTGTCGGTTCCTTCTCTTCGTGGAGCGGGTTGGCGTGGGCCGAGGCTACGTAGTTCTCACGCACCTGCGGGATGGGGAAGTTATGGAAGGACTTCGCCCCACCATCGCGGAAAGGCTTCAGCGCCTTCCACGCATCCTCAGCGACGGGACGCCCGGAAAATTCGTCGTGCAGAGTGTGCATTGTGAAACTGCCTCCTAGACCAGCTCGTAGTCGTTGAGCTCGAGCTTGTCGGTGAGCTCGTAGTACTCAGCAACGTTGCCGGACCAGTTGTTGATGACGCGGCCTTCCTCGTTCTTGTACCAGGAGGAGCAGTCAGCGGAGAACGCAGATTCCTCAAGCTCCTTCTGGATGCGGGTGTTGAACTCGTCGATGACGTTCTTCTTCACATCCAGGGCTGCCTCCGGGTTCTCGCGCAGGTACGCAACGGCCTGGGAGATGTAGCGGTCCTGTGCCTCGAGCATGGCCACCACGGAGTGGTGGTTGAGGTTGGTGTTCGGGCCGTAGAGCATGAAGAAGTTCGGGAAGCCGTCCACGGTCATGCCCAGGTAAGCCTCCGGGGAGTTGCCCCAGCGCTCGCGCAGGTCGATGCCGTCGCGGCCAGCAATCGGCAGGTCACCCTGGAACTCCTGGGAGTAGAAGCCGGTGGCGTAGATGACGACGTCGAAGTCGTGCTCGGCACCGTCATCGGTGCGGATGCCGGTCTCGGTGAACTTCTCGATGCCAGCGGTGATGAGCTCTACGTTGTCGCGGTTGAAGGTGGGGTAGAAGTTATCGGAGCGCAGGATGCGCTTGCAGCCGAAGGCGAAGTTCGGGGTGAGCTTCTCCACCAGCTCCGGGTCGTTGACCTGGGAGCGCAGGTGCTCCATGGCCTGCTCGACACCCTCGGCAGCGGAATCGGTGCCCTTACGGGTGCGGTCGAAGCCTTCCTCGCGAACCTCGTGGATCTCCTGGCGGATAGCGCGGTAGGAATCCGGGTTCTCCTTGAACTCCTTGAGCTCTTCCTCGGTGAAGATGACCTGGTTGCGCGGCAGGATGTAGTTAGCGGAGCGCTGGAACACGGAGAGCTTCTCCGCAACCTCGGCGACCTCCGGAACCAGCTGAACTGCAGAAGCAGCGTTGCCGATGACGGCAACCTTCTTGCCGGCTAGGTCAACGTCGTGGTTCCACTCAGCGGAGTGGAACTGCACGCCCTGGAAAGCCTCGCGGTTCGGGAAGTTCGGGATCTTCGGCTTGGAGAGCTGGCCCCACGCGCCAACGAAGACGCGGCCGTAGTAGGTCTCGCCGTTAGCCTCGATCTCCCATGCCTTGAGGTCTTCCTTCCACTCGGCGCGGGTGATGCGGTGGTTGAACTTGATGTGGTCGTAGAGGTTGAATTCCTCGGCGAGAGCCTTGAGGTAGCCCTGCATCTCGTCCTGGCCGGCGAACATGCGGGAGACGCCGAGGTTGAGGAAGTAGGAGTAGCAGTAGATCAGAGCCTGGGTATCGCAAGCAGCGCCCGGGTAGGTGTTGTCGCGCCAGACGCCGCCGACCTCATCGGCAGCTTCGAGGATGAGGAAGTCCTTCTGCTCGTCGCGGACCAGCTGGGCGCCCATGCCCAGTCCGCCGTAGCCGGTGCCGAGGATGATGCAATCGTAGATCTTCATGGTGATGTGTCTCCTTTAAGACAGTGGTGGTTCGGATTAGTTTGCGCGGATGGCTTCGGCCAGGACCTGGAGGCCGTCGCGCAGGGTGGACTCGTTGATGACCAGCGGCGGCAGGAGGCGGATGACGTTGCCGTCCAGGCCGCAGGTGAGGATGAGCACGCCCTGCTCGCGGCAGGTCTTGGCCACCTTGGCGGTGAGGTCAGCGTTCGGCTGGTTGTTGTCATCGACCAGCTCGATGGCGATCATGGCGCCGCGGCCGCGGACCTCGGCGACGGTGGTGAGCTCAAGCAGCGGCTCCAGCTCCTCGCGGATGATGGCCTCGATCTCGCGGGCGCGGGAAGCCAGATCCAACTCCTCCATCTCCTCGAAGGCTGCCAGGGAAGCAGCACAGGCCACCGGGTTACCGGCGTAGGTGCCGCCCAGGGAGCCCGGGTCCGGGGCATCCATGATCTCGGCGCGGCCGGTCACAGCGGACAGCGGCATGCCGCCGCCCACGCCCTTGGCGGTGGTGATGAGGTCCGGGATGATGCCCTCGTCATCGCAGGCGAACCAGGAACCAGTGCGGCAGATGCCGGCCTGGATCTCATCGGCAATGAAGACGACGCCATTGTCGGTGCACCATTCCTGCAGTGCCGGGAGGAAGCCCTTGGCCGGCTCGACGAAGCCGCCCTCGCCCTGCACCGGCTCGATGATGACGGCAGCCAGCTCCTCGGTGCCGACGTACTGCTCGATGTAGCGCAGGGTGCGCGCTGCAGCCTGCTTGCCGTCGAGGCCGTCGCGCAGCGGGTAGGACATCGGCGCGCGGTAGATATCAGCGGCCAGGGTGCCAAAGCCCTGCTTGTAGGGCTTGTTCTTGGCGGTCATGGTCATGGTGAGGTTGGTGCGGCCGTGGAAGGCGCCGTCGAAGACCACGACGCGGTTCTTGCCGGTGTAGCGGCGAGCGATCTTGATGGCGTTCTCCACTGCCTCAGCGCCGGTGGAGAAGAGGCAGGTCTTCTTCTCGTGGGTGCCCGGGGTCAGCTCGTTGAGCTTCTTGCAGACATCAATGAAGCCCTGGTACGGAGCGTTGAGGAAGCAGGTGTGGGTGAGGTGGCTGGCGGCCTCGGCGACGGCCTTGGCAACGCGCTGGTTGGAAGCGCCGACGGAGGTCACGGCGATGCCGGATGCGAAGTCGACGATGGTGTTGCCGTCGACGTCGACAAGCACGCCACCGTCACCGTCGGTGATGTAGGAGGGGTAGCCCGGGATGACGCCAGCGGCGACGTCTGCTTCACGGGCGGCATTCAGCTCCTGGCTGCGGGGGCCAGGGATTGCGGTGGAGACATTCCGCTCCTGGGGGAGGCGGTGCTTGAGATCCTGCATGCTGTCTGCTCCTTAATACTCGGAATTTTTTATGACGTGGGTCATTCTGGCGGCTAGACTTCAGAAGGGCCATAGACAATCTGGTGAAAGAATGGTGAGAAATTGTCCACATTGGATAAGGGGGTAGCTGCCGGACTAGAAGAAGGAAACGTTTCTCTCAGATGGTTGGCTAGCCAACCCGATCTGGGGATTGACGTGCTGCACGATTGCGGGCGGCCGTTTTCCGTGATGCACCCCTGTGAACTGCGCGATCCCCGCGAGTTTGTGGGCTCGGGGGCTGTCATCCTGCTCACTGGTATGGCCTTTGAGGGGCAACCCGATCAGCTGGTGGAGTACGTTCGCAGGGTGGCCGCGGGGGGAGTGACGGGGGTGGGCTTCGGCGTTGGTTTAGCCTTCGCTGAGGTTCCACCCGGCATGGTGGAGGCCGCCCGGGACTGCGATATTTCACTCTTCACGGTGGCGCGGCGCGTGCCTTTCGTATCCGTGCTCGCGCGTTTGCACGACGAGTTGCAGCGCCAGCGGGAGGAAGGCTTGGAGCTCTTCATTGCCCAGCAGGGCGCGCTCAACGACGCCGCCGTGTCCGGCCTCGACGCCCTCGTGGACAAAACCAGCCGCCTGTTGGGCGCGCATACCTGCCTTGTAGATAAGGATGGGCGGGTCTTCGCGCAGTCGAGCCACCCCGGGCTCCCGCCGGTGGAGTGGGGCCCGGTGATTGCCGATACCCGCGCCCAGAACTTCTATGCCGCTCGCCGCGTGGGCGGGTGGAATGTCTTGGCCCAGCGCTTGGCCGACCACGGTGCGCGCTCCTTCGGGCTGCTGGCGGTGGCGCGTGAGAGTTTCGGTGTGAACGAGCGTGCGCTGCTCAAACAGGCCGCCGGCCTGGCGGAGCTCACCGTGAAGCGCCCGCAGGAGCTGCGGCGCACCCAAAACGAACTCAACTCCATGGCGATGGCCATTCAGTTGGGTATGGACCAGCCGGAGGATCCCATGCGCCGCATCTTCCGGCTCGTGGGCGATGCTCAGGGCCGCGTGCGTCCGGTCTTGGTGAAATCGGAGGGCGAGCGCGCCCACCAGCGCTTCCTCCACGCCTTGGACGCCCGCCTGCAGGATCACGGGCGCTTGCTTTTCGAATACACGCTGGATAAATCCTCTAGCCTCCTGCTTTTCAGAGGAAGCCGCACGATGAAGAACCTGCAGGATTTGTTGCGCGATATCCGCGGTAGCAAGCGCATCGTCGTGGGCCAGCCCATGCCGTGGGCCGAGCTGGGCGTGGGCATTGTCCGCGAACTAGAGTCCTTCGCTTTCGGGCTTCAGCCCGGGATGTTGGCGGGGCCAGAATCGCGGACGTTGAGCTGGACTAGGGATCCCAGGGTCAAGGGCGCGGTGCACAACCGCGCCGAAGAAACCTGGGGCAAGGTACGCGCTCACGACGCGGAGCACGGCACCGAGTTGGCGGAAACCCTGGAGGTCTACCTGCGTGCGGGCGGGCATGTGAGCCGAACCGCTGAGGAGCTTCAATCACACCGGCACACCGTGCGCAAGCGCATCGCGGACTTGGAGGATCTCCTCGAGGTAGATCTCAAGGACCCGCTCGTGGCGGCGGAGCTACTGATTCTCGGAGTGAGTGTTACGGACTGAAGCTCTAAGAGTCGATGCTGAGTAGGAGGAGTTCCGCGCGGGTGACGGGGTTGTTCAAGTCCACGCCGCAGAGTTGCTCGATCTTGTCCAAGCGGGCGCGCACGGTGTGGCGGTGAACCCCCAGCTCCGCCGCGGCGGTGGCCAGGTTGGCGTTACCCACGAGGAAGGCACGCAAGGTGGCGAGTAGCTCGGTGTTGTGCTGCGCATCGTGGGCGGCCAAGCGGCTGACCGTGGCCGCGCGCCGGGCGCCGAGGGCCTCCGAGACGCCGGGTTCCGCCAGCCAGGTAGGGGCAGCCGAATCGAAGGTCGCCACAGTACCGAGGGGCAGGCTGCGCGCGTGGCTCTGGAGGGAAGACAGCAGTGCTGGGTTCAGCTCCTGCCACGCAACACCCCGAAGGGCGGAGACGCGAAGGTAGCGCGACTGTTTCTTGAACAGGTGTGAGGTTGCGGTTCCCGGAGGAAGCATGAGAAGTGCAGAATCCTGTTCCGGGCGGACGAAGCTGTGCGGCTCGGCCTTGCCGATCTCACTCACTGTGCGCGCGAGGCGCGACGGGGTCGAGGCCGTGACATAGAGAACATCCACGAGATCGTGGCTATCAATCAAGTGAAAGGCCGCGTGCAGGGCGGGGGAGTCAACGCCGGCGAGCTGGGCATCAAGCGCTAGCGCCCCGAGAATAGCGTGGTTATTGCCATCGGGGTGATCAAGCAGCAGGCTGGCCAGACCCGAAAGATGCCGGATGAGCGCGCGCGAATAAGAATCGAACTTCTCCGAGCGCCTGGCAGCGACGGCCCAACGCCGGCCCGCGGAGCCGAAGGTGTTGGTGATGGTGGCGCCCGTGCTTGTCGACGTCCCCGTACCCCGCCCTGCCTGTTCCGCGGCCTCCACCGCGGCGTCGGCCGCACTGAGCCGGCCGCGATCGCTGCGGCTGAGCACCGCTCCGGAGGAACTAGCTACCGCTACAGCGGCGCTGAGTTGATTGCTCGCTTCATCGATGAGCGCTTGGATGCCCGACACAGCTGCGTGATTGAGGCGCTCTTGTTGGCGGTGGAAGGTGAAGTGCGCATTGTTTTCGAGGCGCGCTTGTTCCTGGGCTACCGCAGTAGTGATGGACACGAAGCGGGTGGCGCGCGGAATCTCAAAAAGGGTGAGGTGGTGCTGGGAACAAGCACGGGTCAGCACGGGTGGTACCTCGGCGAAGGCGAGTCCGGTACCGAAACCAATGCCGTGTACCCCGGCTGCGGCGAGGGCGGCGGCATAGTGCTCGAAGCCTTCCGGGTCGTCGCGGAAAACGAGCCCCAGAGTGAGCATGAGCGCGCCGGGGGAAGTGAACTCGGTGGGGTCCGCGAGCTCTGAAGCGTGGATGGTGCTGAACGCGGGTTTGCCCTCAACGAGCGGGCGCAGGTTCAGCGAGTGCTGGTTGGTGAGCCAGCGGAAGGAAATCTCACTCATGGTGGACAGGCTACACAGTTGTGGGCTCAAAATTTATACACCCTGTCGATAGTGCCGCAAGGGTGGTAGGGGCCACACTAAGTGGCATCCTATTCATCCCAACACAAAAGGAAGACCATGCAGGAACTTCAGTACCACATTGAGCAGTCCCGCCACCTGGGCCAGCAGGTCCCGGGTCCGAAGAGCGCCGCCCTGGATGAGCGTCGCAAGAATGCCCTTCCCGCGGGCATGGCGCCCTCGCTTCCGGGCTACGTGGTGGACGCGGATGGCGGCATTCTTGCCGATGCTGACGGCAACCGCTTCATCGACCTTGCCTCCGGCATCGCCGTGACTTCTGCCGGCGCTTCTAACCCGGCCGTCGTGGCCGCGGTGCAGGAAGCTGTTGCACACTTCACCCACACCTCCTTCACCATTTCCCCGTACGAGTCCTACGTGGCCGTGGCAGAAAAACTCAACGAGGTCACCCCGGGTGATCACCCGAAAAAGACCGCGCTGTTCAACTCCGGCGCAGAGGCCGTTGAGAACGCCGTGAAGATTGCCCGTAACTACACCGGCAAGCGCGGCGTTGTCGTCATGGACCGCGCCTTCCATGGACGCACCAACCTGACCATGGCGATGACCGCCAAGCAGTCGCCCTACAAGAATGGCTTCGGTCCCTTCGCGCCGGAGATCTACCGCGCCCCGATGTCCTACCCGCTGCGTGACGGCCTGAGCGGCGCCGAGGCTGCCAAGAAGACCATCACCATGATTGAGCAGGAAGTCGGCGCAGCCAACCTGGCCTGCGTTGTCGCTGAGCCGATCCAGGGCGAGGGCGGTTTCGTCGTCCCTGCCGAGGGCTACCTCACAGCAATCCAGAAGTGGTGCAACGACAACGACGTGGTCTTCATCGTCGACGAGATCCAGGCAGGCATGATGCGCACCGGTACCTGGTTCGCCTCCGATCATGAGGGCATCGTTCCGGACATGGTGACCATTGCGAAGGGCATTGCCTCCGGCATGCCGCTGTCCGCAGTGACCGGCCGTGCGGAGATCATGGATGCTCCGCAGCCGGGCGGCCTGGGCGGTACCTACACGGGTAACCCGGTGGCTTGTGCTGCTGCGCTGGCAACCTTCAAGGAGTTCGAGGAGAAGGACTTCGGTGCACGTGCCCAGAACCTGGAGAAGATTGCCCGCGAGGAGCTGGAACCCATCCTGGGCGATGAGCGCGTAGCAGAGTTCCGCGGCCGCGGCGCCATGCTCGCCCTCGAATTCGTTACCGCTGAGGGTGAGCCGGATGCTGAGCTGGTGCACAAGATTGTCGACGCCGCCAAGGCCGAGGGCGTGCTCATGCTCACCTGCGGCCTCGACCACAACGTCATCCGCTTCCTGCCCTCCCTGGCTATCCCGGAAGACCTGTGGCGTGAGGCGCTGCAGGTCGTCGTCAAGCAGTTCAACGAGTACAAGTAAGGCGACTGTAGTTCTCACCCGGCGATGGCCGGGTGAGTTCACGTTTTAATAGCCATTTAAAAGTCATCGGAGAAGTCTTTGTCCAACAACATTTCTGTGCCGCAGAAGGATGAATCCACGAAGGAATTCAAGCCCGCGCTGTCCTTCGTGCAGGGCATCGCCCTCATCTTCGGCACCAACATCGGTGCTGGAGTCCTCTCTATTCCTTATGCCGCCCGCAACGGAGGGTTCCTCGCACTCGTTATCGCTTTGCTGATAGCAGGCACCCTCACGACCATTTCCATGCTGTACGTGGCGGAGACAGCCATGCGCACCAAGGCGCCGCTGCAGGTTTCCGGATTGGCGGAGCATTACCTAGGGCAGTGGGGCCGCTGGTTGGTTTTCGTGGCCATCATCGTCAACGGCATCGGCGCGCTGATTGCCTATGCTGCTGGTTCGGGTGACTTGATCAACAACATCTTCGGGTTGCCGCCGCTACTCGGCACGCTGATCTTCTTCGGCTTCGGTTCGTGGGTGATGTACCGCGGCCTGCACACCACGGGTGCAGCTGAGGGAGCCATCACTGCCGGTATGGCGATCATTATCGCGGTGCTGTGTGGATGGACAATCCTGGGACCGGGTATCAAGGCTGAGAACCTGCTGGTTCTTCATCCCTTCTTCATCGTCCCGATTCTGAACCTCGCGGTGTTCTCCTTCCTGGCGCAGTATGTGGTTCCGGAGCTGGTACAAGGAATGGACCCGGCTAAGCCGCAGCAGACCGCGCGGGCAATTGTGCTCGGCATGGTGGTGACGGGCTTTACCTTGGCGTTGGTTCCTTTTGCCGCCCTTGGTCTGCTTGGCATGGAGGTCACCGAGGTGGTGACCATTGCCTGGGGTGAGGCACTGGGTCCGGTGGCCTACTACTTGGCCAATATCTTTGCGCTGGCGGCCATGCTGACGTCGTTCTTGGCGATTGGTTTTACCACCATGCGCAACGTCCTCGACATCTTCCACTGGGAAGGCGTGAAGGGACAGCGCATCGTGGCAGTGGCGCTGACGGTTGTTCCGCCATTGGTGATTTCCATTGCTGGCCTCGGCGGTTTCGTTGCGGCATTGTCCTATGCCGGTGGCTTCGCAGGCGCCATCATGTCCGTCATCCCGGTGATGCTGCTGCACGCCTCCCGTAAGAAGGGCGACCGCGACCCGGGCTGGAACGTGGGCGGACTCGCACACCCGGTAATCCAAGGAACCATCATCGTGGTTTATGTCTTGGCCTTCATCTACTCGATCATTTCCATCCTCGGGTTGGTGCCGGCAGGCTGGGCTTAGAGCCAGCTTTAGATGCGGCACTTTTAGACGCGACGAACTCGCCTAGTTGCCAAAGTTCGGGCCAGATCTTGAGTCAGGAGCGAGGGTTTTGGCAGAACGGGCAGTTTCGGCCCGGACCTGGTTCCAGATCGCGCCGAAAACACGAAAAGGCTGGGCTGCTCCCCGTATCAAGGAGCGGCCCAGCCTTTCGGCGTGCGGCCTAGGTTTGCAACCTAGGTTATGGCCTAGAAGATGCCGTGCTTATGAAGCGCCTCGTCATCGGAGGGGACCTCAGAAATGGCATCCCACATTTCGACGAGCTTGCCGTCCTCGACGCGCCACAGCTCGCAATAGGAATGGCGCGCACCAGCGATGCTGCCTTCGGAATGGGTCAGAACGAACTGTCCTTGTGCAACTGTGCGGTGGATGCGCTCATACTCCAGACCTTCGCCATCTTCCTGCAGCTTGGTGAGGAAATCGACGCAGTTTTGGGCGCCGTCGGCGATATCAGGGGAATGCTGGGCAAATTGATCATCGCGGGTGTTGTCGATGAAACCGGAGTAGTCACCGCCGATGAGAGAGCGGGTGAAGAACTCGATGACGAACTCTCGGTTCTGCTCGGTGAGGCTCTCATCACCGATCTCGGTAGCGCCATCGAGCTGCGTGCGGCCGCTTGCGTTCGGTTCCGCAAGGGGAACGAGGTTGTCCCAGTGCTCGACAATCTTGTCGCCCTCGACGCGGTAGATATCGAAACCAACGAACGGCTCATCCTCGATGCCGTCGAAGCGACCATGTAAAGCGACGAGGCCGTTGGCTTCGTCGGCAATCACCCGGGCGTTGGTGTACTTCAGACCCTCGCCCAGATCCGTGACAAACTTCTTGAGACCTTCTGCATCATTAGCGATGAGGGGAGAGTGCTCCACGAAGTTGTCGGCGAAGTGCTTGTCCAGGACGGAGGTATCGTGGCCGTCGAAAAGCGCGGTGTGGACCTCGAGAACGAAGTTTCCTAGTGACGTCATGGGATCTCCTTAGTTGGCCACGAAGTAGGTGCGCTTGTTGACAAACTCATCCATGCCGTAGGGGCCCAGCTCGCGGCCGTAACCGGAGTTCTTCACACCACCGAAGGGGACCTCGGCGCCCTCCGCCGCGTAGGTGTTGACGTTGGACATGCCGACCTCCAGGCGCTGGGCAATCTTCTCAGCGCGCTCGACGTCCTTGGAGAAGACGCAACCGCCCAGGCCGTACTGGGTGTCGTTGGCCAGCTCGAGAGCCTCGTCGTCGCTGCTGACCTTGAACACGGTCGCCACGGGGCCGAAGAGTTCTTCGTAGTAGACATCAGAGCCAACCGGGACATCGGTCAGCACGGCGGGGCTGAAGTAGGAAGACTTCTCATCCGCCAGCTCACCGCCGACGTGCAGGGTGGCGCCGGCGGCCACGATGCGGTCGATCTGATCCTTGAGGTTTTCTGCCGCGCTGCGCGAAGACAACGGGGTGTAGACGGTTTCGGAAGCCTCCTGCGGGGTACCAGGCTTCATAGCCTTTGCGAGCTCGACCAGCTCAGCGACGAACTCGTCGTAGATATCGTCCATCACGATCAGGCGCTTGTTGGAGTTACACGCCTGGCCGGTGTTGTACATGCGGGTCTCCCACGCGTCCTTGGCTGCCTGCTTGACGTCATCGGTGTCGAGGATGACGTACGGGTCGGAGCCACCGAGCTCGAGAACTGCCTTCTTGAGGTTCTTCGCAGCCAGAGAGCCCACCGCAGCACCAGCGCGCTCGGAGCCGGTGAGGGACACACCGCGCAGCTCCTTGTGCTCGATGATCTTCTCTGCCTGCTCGTGGGTAGCGAAGACGTTGGTGTAGACGCCCTTGGGAACACCGGCATCATCCATGATCTTTTGGATGGCAAGCGCGGAGCGCGGGCAGATGGTGGCGTGCTTCAAGACGATGGTGTTGCCCAGCATCAGATTCGGGGCGGCGAAGCGCGCGACCTGGTAGTAGGGGAAGTTCCACGGCATGATGCCCAGCAGAGCGCCGATGGGGCGGCGCTGAATGTAGCCCTTGCCGTCCATCTCGACGGGGATTTCCTCGTCGGCGGCGAACTTGGGGCCGTTGTCGGCGTAGTAGCTAAAGATAGCGCCGCTGAACTCAGCCTCCTCGACGCCCTCGGAGATCGGCTTGCCCATTTCGGTAGCGATGATCTCTGCGAGCTCATCCTTGCGCTCTTCGAAGAGCTCGGCAACGCGTGTGACTACCTTGGCGCGCTCCTCGATCGGGGTCTCGCGCCAGCTGAGGAATGCCTCGTGCGCGGAGTCGACAGCGGCCAGGACCTCCTGGTCAGTAGCGTGATCAAAAGTCTCGAGAACCTCACCGGTAGCGGGGTTTTCTACGCGAAATCCGGACATTGCTTCATCCTCCAATGATTGAAGTGTGTATGGTTGCGTCCCATTATGGGGTTGTATGTGACTTATTGCAAGGTCCTTGCGTTTTATGTCATTTGTCTCAGTATGGGCTTATGGGGCACTTGGGCTGAGGGGGTGAAAGGAGGAGGCCACCTAGCCCCGCCAAGGTTGAATCCCCGCGCGGCGCCAGGCTTCCAAGAACTGGGTGGTTTCTGCTTCATCGGTGATGGACACGCGCACACCCTCATCGAGGTAGCGGCGGATGACCACGCCTTCATCGAGCATTTTCGTCTCCACCTCTTCGGCATCTGGGCGCGGCAGCCAGACGAAATTGCCATAGGACTTCTCGGCTCCCAGTTCTGCGCAGACGCGGTCGCGTTGTGCTTTGGTGATCTCGACGGCGTCGTCAAGCTCGTCGTGGCGCTTGAGCACCTCCACGGCGGCAGTTTCTGCCATGGCGGTCACCGTCAGCGGTAGGGAGAGCAGCCGCAGCGCGTTGATGATCTCTTCGCCTGCCACCGCGTAGCCCACGCGCATGCCGGCCAAACCCCAGGCCTTGGAGAAGGTGCGCACGCCCAGCAGGTTGGGGTAGCGCTGGTATTCCTCCACCGAATCCGGGGTATCGGGTGCGTCGTTGTATTCCCAGTAAGCCTCATCCAACAGCACGACGACGTCCTTGGGTACCTGGTCCATGAAGGCGCGGAATTCACCGCGCGTGATGACGGTGCCCGTCGGGTTGTTGGGGTTGCACAGGATGATGAGCTTGGTCTTCTCCGTCAGGGCGGCAAGGACTGCCTCCAAATCGACGCGGTAATCCTCCGTGAGCGGGACCAGAATCGGTTCCGCGCCGGCCATGCGCACGTAGAGGGGGTAAGCCTCAAAGCTGCGCCAAGGCACGATGACCTCATCGCCGGTGTGGCAGGACGCCAAGATGGTGGCCTGCAGGATGGGCGTGGAGCCCGCAGAGACGAAGATGTGATCCGCCGGAACCCCCAGGTAATTGCACAAGGCGTTGGTGAGCTCCAGGCTGCCGGGCTGCTGGTAGCGGTTGGTGGTGCGGGCGGCGTCGGCAACCGCGGCAATGATGTCCTCGGCAGGCGGGAAGGGGACCTCATTGGAGGAGAGTTTCAAGGCATTGGGGAAATCCTTGCCTACCTTGTACTCGGGGAAGCTTGAGAGATCACTACGAAGCATAATCACGTCCTTTCTAAATCATGTCCCAGATGGTCACGGCCATAATCAGCAGGCCCATGCCGAAGACGAAGTAGTTCCACGGGTCATTGCGGAATTTCTTGTACACGTCCAGTTTCTTGAACATATACACCGGAACCAGGTAGACGATGAACGCCACGAAGACACCGGAGACAACCGAAATCATGGAAATGATGGAGGGGTTAAAGATCGCCACGAGCGTGGTGCACACGAAGGCGATGAGATAAATGATGTTGAGCAGCGTGCGGTGCGAGACCTTCTCCGCCAGCTTCGGCGCAGCGTTCTTCAACAGGTACTCCGTGCCTTCTTCGGTACCGAGCATGTGGCCGAAGTAGGAGGAGACGATGGCGCAGATGACCACGATGGGGGCCATGTAAGCCATGAACGGAGTGCCAGTGACGTTGGCGAAGTAGGAGAGCACCGGGATGTTTTGCTCGAGGGCCTCATTCATGCCGTCGGCGCCGAGTGCGAGGACGCAGGACCACACGAAGAACATAGTGAAGACGACGAGCAGGATAGCGGTGTAGAACTCCGTGCGGGAAACGCGCTTCTCGGTCTTCTCGCCGTACTGCGGCTGCATGTCGATGGCGAACTGCGACAGCGCCGCCATGTGGGAGAAGGAGAAGACCAGCACCGGCAGGATGAGGAAGATGCCCTTGATGATGCCGCCGTAGCCATTCGAGCCGTCATCGAAATGGATGAAGCTCTGGAGGTCCCAGCGCGGGATGAGGTAGATGGAGGTGACGGCCAGGGCGATAATCAGCGGGTAGACCAACACCTGGGCCAGCCAGATCATCGGCTTGCGGCCGATGGCGAAGGCACCGGTCATCACGCCCACGCAGAGCATGGCCAGCAGCCACCGGTCGAGCGACGGCCCGCCCAGCTGGTTGACAATGAAGCTATCCACCGCGTTGGTGATGGAGACACCGTAGATGAGGACGGTGGAAAAGACCGTGATCCAGTACAGCACCGCGAAGACGATTCCTTGGCCCTTGCCCAGATACTGGGAGACCAACTCGAGGATGTCCTTGCCGTGGTCCTTTGTGGGCGCGCCCGCAACAATCCGCGCGTAGGTGCGGTGCGAAAAGTACACCAAGGGGAAGATGAAGACCGTGGCAAAGACCAGCGGCCAGAACCCGAAACCGCCGGCATTCAGCGGTAGGAAGAGGATGCCAGCACCCACGGCGGTGCCGAAGAGCGTAATGATCCACGATGCGGTGGAGGCAGCGGGGCGCTGCTTGGCGACGACCCCATCGCCCACAATGTGCTCGCCTTCCTTCAGCTGGCTAGCGGGTACGGCATTTGAAGTTGGAGGAGTATGTGTCGTGCTCATGGTGAGCCTCCTTTAGCTGGTGGACGTTTCGCTGGTGTGCACAACAGCGGAGGGTGGGATAGGCAGGGAATGGGCCTGGTCGGTGATGACGTTGAGGAGCGCTGGTACGCCGTCCTCGGTGATGGCGCGTAGGGCGCGGGCCACGGCCTCCGGTACTTGGGTGTCATCTGTGATGAGTTCGCCGTGGGCGCCGAAGCCGCGGGCAACCGCCGCGAAATCCGGGTTGACAAGCTGCGTGCCGGAAACGCGGTCGGGGAAGTGCTTCTTCTGGTGATCGCGGATGGTTCCGAACTCGCCATTGGACATGACGATGATGAGAAAAGGCGCACCGTATTGCAGCGCGGTGGCCAGCTCTTGGCCGTTCATGAGGTATTCGCCGTCCCCGGCAACGGTGACAACGGTGCGCTCCGGGAACTGCAGCTTGGTGGCTACTGCGGCCGGGATGGAATAGCCCATCGAGCCGTTGCGCACGCTGAACTGGGAGGGGTAGACCTGCGAGCGCAGGAACTGCTGGGCCCAGATGCAGTGGTTGCCGGCGCCGAAGGTATAGATGGAATCCGTTGGCAGCTGCTCGTGGAGTGCTGCGAAGACGGCCTCCATGTGGGCGGTGCCTTCTTTACCGGGACGGTAGTCCGCGGGCTCGGGGAGGGTGGCGAAGTCGAGGTGGTTCGCGTGCGTGGCGTCGAACCATTCGCCGCGCTTGTCCTTGCCCTCGACGCTTAAGCGGTCCAGGGTGTGAGCGAAGGCCACAGGGCTCGCCACGATGTGCTCTACCAGCGCCACCGAGTGGCCGCGCAGGCTGGTATCGGGGTTGATGGCGATGTTGCGTGCCTGCGGTGACTGGCGCAAGGTGTAACCGTCGGTAGGAACATCACCGAGAACGGCACCGATTTCGATGACGAGGGAGGCTGCTTCCAAAAGTTGCGCCGCGCGTGGGTCGCGCCCATAGCCGAGCCAGCCGGCGTTGGCGGGGGAGTCGAAAGGTACACGGTCAGCGGCGCGGAAGTCTTGAATGATCGGGATGCGGTGCTCTTCGGCGAAGCGAGTGATCTTTTCAGCGGCCTCCGGGGTCCAGCGCGGACCGCCGGCAAAAATGAGTGGGCGCTCTGCGCGGCTTAGTTCGCGGGAGAGGAGGTCCAGGTGATCGTCGGAAAGCGCGCCTTCCGACACCGGGATGGGTGGGTGGATGCTGCCGGTGAACTCCTGGTGGAGAACATCCTCCGGAAGCCCCACGATGACGGGGCCGGGGCGGCCCTGTTGGGCCTGGAAGAAGGCTTCGGCCACGACACGGGAGGCGCGCTCCGGATCATCGAGGACGAAGACCTGCTTGGCCTGGGTGCCGAACCACGCCTTGGGGTCGAACTCCTGGAAGGACTCGCGGTCACGATCCGAGATGGGGATAAGGCCAACGAAGAGAACGAGCGGGGTGGCATCCTGCCAGGCGGTGTGGATGCCCACGTAGGCGTTGGCCGCGCCGGGGCCGCGGGTGACCATGGCTACGCCGGGCTGGCCGGTGGCTTTGCCATGTGCTTCGGCCATGTAGGTGGCACCGCCTTCGTGGCGGGTGACGATGGCCTTCACGGGGGAATCGTAGAGGCCGTCGAGCACGGGCAGGAAGCTTTCGCCGGGCACGAGGAAAGCGCGGGTGACGTTGTGCGCGGCGAGGGATTCGGCAATGGCGGCGCCGACGTGTGACATGGAAACCTCCCTGGGGTTGTTGTGGTAGTGGTCTCATTATTCTTTGGTGATGCCATGTTGTCTAATGTCGAAAAAGCTGGAAAGCCATACCCTCAAGGCATTGGTAGTGGTAGAAGTAAGGGAATGGACATGGTGAAGGCCAAATATTTCCTTGCGGTTGCCGAAGCTGGCACGGTGACTGCCGCCGCGGAGCGCCTGGGCATTACCCAGCCGGCGCTGAGCCGGCAGCTGCGGCGCTTTGAAAAGGAGCTGGACCTGGAGCTTTTCGTGCGGGCCGGTTCCGCACTGGCGCTCAGCGACGCGGCACACGCTCTCATTCCGACGTGCCGCCGCCTCCTCGCCGAATCCGCGCGCGCCGGGCAGGCGGTGGAGGCACTCCGCGCGGGCAGTATCCCGGCGCTGCGCGTGGCTGCTACGCCGACGACGATTTCGACTCTGCTTGCGCCCTTTATCGAGGCCGCTGGCTCGACTATCCCACTGCTCACCACGACCCCGGTTACGCACTACGACGTCTTCGACGCGCTGGAAGGCTCCGCCGACGTGGTGATTGCCACCATCCCGCCGGGCAATGACGTGGCCTCATTGGCGTTGGGCACGATTCCGGTGCGCGCCTGGGTGCTGCCGACGCACCCATTGGCGCTGGAGTGCGCGGGTTCGACCAGCGTGGAGGTTAAAAGGTTATTGCAAGAAAAGATGGCTCTGCCTTCGCGGCGCAGCGTGTCCCGTGGGGTGGTGGATTCCTTCGTGGGCACGGCTGGCTGCGCCTTGGGCTCGCATGTCGAGTGCGATGACACCGCAACCTTGAGCGCCTTGGCCCGCTCGGGCCGAGCCGTGGCCTTGATGACAGAACTGCAGCCGGCGCGGCTGGTGGGTTTCGACGTGGTCGATGGTGAACGGACTCTGGGCGGTGTGCCGCTGGTGGCGGCGTGGTCCCCGGGGCACTTCGCGGGGCAGGAAATTGCGCAGATTGCTGAGCGCTTCCGTAGTTTTATTGCGGGGTCGCTTCGCTGAGATGGTTTTCTTAGTGCTGGGCGCTTCGTTTCGCAGTGGATAACTGCCCCAGTTGCCAAACTTCTGGGCAGATCCTGAATCAGAAGCGATAACTTTGGCAGCAATGGCAGTTGCTCAGCACTCAGTGGTGAACCGTGTTACCTTGGAGCTTAACGGGGGAAATGACATGAAACACGGCATTGTGCGCGATCTGTCTAAAGGTGCGCTTGCAACTCGCGTGCGCCGAGGAGAGGTAACGCGACTGGCCAAGGGGCTCTATGTCTGGGGCAGGCCCGAGCCATTAGAACTATTGAAGCTGTTACAGGAGCACCGGCCATTCCTTAAGACGACAGGAACAACGGCTGCCCAGGTGCTCCTTGGCGAGCCTGTCACTTTTCCGCTGAGGCTAGCCAGCGTGGAGAGAATGCCGGCATCAACTTTCTATGTGCACTCGCGGGTGAGCATCGAAAGTTTTGTTACCTCGTCTGGGATCCGGATTCTTAATCCTCTTGTCGCTATGAAGTCAGTTAGTCCTGAACTGGGGATTCGCGTGTTTGAGTCCATCTATTCCTCGAAGGCAGGACGTGCTCGCTTGGATAGTCACCGCGAAGCGCTCAAAGTTGTCCCCGTTGCCAGTCAGCGCATGCTGGAGCAAGCTGCGTTGTTCACAGATTCTGGTGCGGAGGTCAAGGTGGCAAGAGGCTTGAAAAGGCGCGGGCTCAAGGTCGAGTGCAACGTTGTTATCGGTCACTACACTTGGGACATCGTGCTCCCAGAGCTCAAGGTCGCGGTAGAAATCAACGGGATGAAATTCCATTCCCAGCAAGCGTCATGGTTGCGGGACCATTGGAAGAACAACGAGGGCGCACTGATTGGGTGGTTAACGCTGCGCTACACAGGTCATTGCGTGGCTCATCATCTGGACTATGTCATCGACCAGATAGCTAATGCCAGGAATCCGGACTTTGAGAAGCGCTACTTCAAATTCATCGGCTTCTGGCATGAGGGCGTGCTGCCTCCTAAACCAAAACCATGGGAATACAGCGAGCACTTGGGGTATTTACCGCCCGACTTGCCTGAGCCGCCCGATTACCCGCAACCGCCAGACTTTCCGGAGCCACCCAACTGCCCTAGGTGACGAAGTTATTGCCAGATCTTGAGGCGTAGGCGAGAACTTTGTCAGGACGGGCAGTGTGAAGCGTGAGCCCGGCAGTTGAACCCGAAAGCGGGTCGCGGGCGCTAGGCAGCAACCAGCCCCTCAACAATGAGCGCTAAGGCCGCGCTGATAGCCACGACGAGGACGATGCGGTTGAGCACCTTGGCGTTGATGAAACGGTTGAGGTAGCCGGCGGCGATGAGGCCCACGATGGCTACCGGTAGGTAGGCCGCGGCCGCGGTGAGCTGTACGCTAGTGATTTGCCCGCTCAAGCCCAAGATTGCCAGCGAGATGGTGCAACCGATGATGAAGGTGCCCGACAGCGTGCCGCGAATGCGGGCGGGGTCGTAGCCCTTGAGTACCAACGCCATGGGCGGGCCGCCGATGGACGTCGACGTGCCCAGAAACCCGGAAGCAGCGCCCGCGACAGCAATGTTGGCGGTGGTGCGCTTGGGAGACCAGCCGAGGCTGGACAAGGTCATGGCAAAGATGACGGCGCAGCCGATGAAAAGGGAGAGCCCGCGGTGGGAGAGGGAAGCAATCGCCCACGCACCCGCGAGCGAGCCGGGAATACGCGCGATGGAAGAAATGGCCACGATGTCCCAGGATACCGCCGAGCGTGCCTTGAGCATCGTGGTCGTTGAGATGACGAATGCCAGCAGGAGGATGAGCGTGGGAACCAGCTCCGGCTTAATGAGCGCCAAGATGGGGGTGGCGATGGTACCCAGCCCAAATCCGATGGTTCCCTGGCAGATCGTGCCCACGAGGATGAGCACGCCGATGAAGATATACAGCCAGCTGAACATTGCTCTACTATCTCATGACGGCGTTTAGGAGCGGACGGTGACCTTCTCGTTGTCTGCGATGTCCTCCAAGCGGTCGGCCGAGCACAGGCCCGCCACAATGACGGCGGAGCCGCCCGCAGCCAGTGGTTCGAGGACGGCCCGCTGGAAGGAAGCGCTGTCCGTCCAGCCCTGTGAAAGCACGCGCTCAGCGCCCAACTCGGTGGGGAAAAGCTCCGGTAGTGGGGTAGTGGTGCCGTAGAAGTGATCGCCGTAGAAGCGCACCGTGGGGCCGAAGTCGATGGTACCCAGTGGCAGTTCGCCGCCGCTTTCGACAACGCCGCGGCCAAAAGGATCCTGCGTGACCAGAACCGTGTCGACCAGTGGGGCCGATGCAGAGCCGGAGCCCGCATCCGCCGCAGCCTTGAGGTAGGCCTCCGGAGAGGTGAAAACCACGGCGAAATCGTCGGGGTGCTGCTGCGAGGCAGCCGCACCGTCGGTTATGTCGAAGGGGATACCCGCGGCTAGCGCCCCAAGCGCAATGACGGCAGCCTGCCAGGACACCGGAAGGTCGATGAGGATGCGGGAATCCGTGTCTGGTTCGAGGTCGAGCTCTTCCAGCAGCATGTTGGCGATCTTGGAGGTCCAGTTCTCCAGTGTTTGCGCCGAGAAGTCCATGCGGGTGCCGTCAGATTCGTTATAAACACTGAGGCGGGGAGCGGAGGCATCGGCGGACAGGAGATGCTGTAGGAGTTCCATGTCCGCCCATCGTAGGTGGCGGGCGCCAAGCCCGCCACGGTGTCTTTAGTTCACGCAGCGCGGGCCATCGCCGCCCGCGTCGATCTCAGGCGAAACCTCCGCGGTACCGAAGTCATCGCCTGGGGTACCAACCTGCTGAGTATCGCCGCCTTGGTCGGGCTCCGCAGCAGCCTCTTCTTCCTGCGCGGAGTCATCCTTCGGGCCGGAGTAGTCATCCGTAGCCACCACGATGAAGGTATCCGGCTCGAGCTCTTCGTTAGCCGTGACTGGCAGGCCGCCGAGCTGCTCAGCCAAGGCGTGGGCGCGCTCGTCGTTGGCATCTGCGGCAACAATCTGCGATTCGGTGTATAGACCCGACTGCGCATTGGCCGTGCGCTCCACGGTGTAGCCCACGTTCTTCAACCAGGCGCCGATTCCACCGGCCATGCCGTCGACGGTGCCGGCGTTGAGGACGTGGAGGTTGAGGTCCTCCGCCACGGGCTTTTCGCCGTCTTCACCTTCCTGGTCGGCTGGGGCATCCTCAGACTTCTTTTCTTCCTCAGCCTTCTCCTGGGACTTGGCCAAATCATCCATGAAGCGGTGTACCTCCGCGGTATCGATGGTCACCACCGATTCGCCGTAGTCACCCACGCCGGTAATGGAGGTCACCGGGATCGTCGTAAACGTCACGTTGCCGCCGGCTAGCCCGGCCAGCTGGGTCACAAAGCCCATGATGTCCCAACCGTCATCGATGACTACGGAGCGCTCCACGGCATCAGCAATCTTGTTGAGCTTGCCCGGAGAGGTCAGGGTTCCCGAGTCCAGAACCTTTGACGTCAGCGATGCCATGTAGGCCTGCTGGCGCACGATGCGGTCAAGGTCACCGCGCGGTAGCTCATAGCGCTGGCGCACGAAGGACAGACCCTCGGAGCCCTGCAAGGTTTGGCGCCCAGCCGGGAATTTGGCGCCCGACATCGGATCATCGACGGCGTCGTTGAGGCAGACGTCGACGCCCCCGACGGCGTCGGTAAGCAGCACGAAGCCCAAGAGACCCACCTCAGCGTAGTGGTCGACGTTGACATCAGTGAGCTTGTGCACCATCGAAATGAGACCAGCGCGGCCGGCCTCGGTGCTCTCCTTCTCCATCTCCTTTTCGGTATGGGGCGGCTTCTCACCAGCTGCTTCGGCTTCCGCGTTTTCCTGCTGCAGCTGTTCCATCTTGTCTGCTTTGTGCAGGGCAAAGACGGCGTTGATTTTGGTGTTTCCGAAGTCCTCGTCGTGGACATAAGTGTCGCGCGGGATGGATACTGCAGTAGCTCGCGAGCCATCATTCGGGATGCGGATCACCATGATGGTGTCGGTGTTTTCCTCGCCCTCATCCACACCGGCATGCAGGTCCGCCAGCTCCTGTTCGGAAAGCGGATTCCCCTTGGCATCCGTGCGAGAGTCCTTGCCCACGAGCAAGATATCTACCGCGCCATCGAGACCGTTGTCCTTGAAACCACCCTGGTTGCCCAGCGCTAGGTTGGAGGCAGAGGAGATGTCATTTCCTAGTTTTCCCACGGTGAAGTAGCCCACGCCGGAGAGCACCAGGACGACAGCAGACAGGAACGCGACGACGGCTTTCACCGGCGTCGATCCTCGTTGGGCGGTGGGCGCGGACTGCGAGGGCGCGGCCTGGATATGGCGGGCGGCGCGCGGGGAGTTCGGGGAAGTCACGGGACTAGTTTAGGTGAGCTCGCTGCAAAAACGTGAAGCAGTGTCGCGGGCGCGTGCGCACGCTGGCGTTGGGTACGCTCAAATTCATCGTGAAGAATATACAGAAACCCCTGGCCGTGGTCACCGTGACCTTTTCCCCTGGCCGTTACCTCAGCGATTTCTTGTCATCGCTGCGCTTGGCGACGTCCCTGCCTACCCTCACCATCCTCGCCGATAACGGCTCGACCGATGGGGTGCCGGAAGCTGCCGCGCGGGAGCACGCGGACGTGGAATTCCTCGATACTGGGGGAAACCTTGGCTATGGCGCCGGAATGAATGCCGGCGCGCGTTTCGCTAGAGCGAAAGGCGTCGATGAAGAGTTCTTTCTCATTGCTAACCCGGATGTGACGTTTAGCGAAGGCTCCCTGGATGAGCTGATCGCGTGCGCGCGCCGCCACCCGGATGCCGCGGCGGTAGGCCCGCGCATCGTGGAGCCGGATGGCAGTAACTACCCCTCGGCGCGCGCCGTACCGACGCTGCTCACGGGTATCGGCCACGCGCTGTTCGGAACTATTTGGCCGTCCAATCCGTGGTCGCGCGCCTATCGCGATGACGCCGATATGGACAGCGAGCGCCCGGCAGGTTGGCTGTCTGGTTCCTGCCTTCTGGTGCGGTGGGAGGCCTTCGAGCAGATTGGTGGCTTTGATGAGCGCTACTTCATGTACTTGGAGGACGTGGACTTAGGGGACCGCTTCACTCGCGCCGGCTGGCGCAACATCCTGTGCCCGACGGCGGTGATTACCCACGCCAAAGGCCACTCGACGAAAGCGCATCGCGGCGCGATGCTGCGCGCCCACCACGATTCGGCTTACCGCTTCCAAGCGGATAGGCACCCGCACTGGTACCAGGCGCCGCTGCGCGCGGCCTTGTGGTTGGGGCTGCGGGTGCGCGGGCTGATTTTAAGCGCGTGCCGCGACGGCTCCTGAGTCAGGCGCGCCTATACACTAACGGTGACTTATCTGAAAGAGATTAAGGAACGATATGACTGAATCAGCGCCCCAGTGGGGATCGACGGCCGATGCCGTCATTCTAGTGGGAGGTCGCGGCACCCGCCTGCGCCCGCTGACGATTGGCACGCCGAAGCCGATGTTGCCCACGGCCAACTACCCATTCCTCCAGCACCTGCTCGCCCGTATCAAGGAAGCCGGGATTGAGCACGTGGTGCTCTCCACTTCTTATAAGGCGGAGGTCTTTGAGGAGTACTTCGGGGATGGCTCCGATCTGGGCCTGGAAATTGAGTACGTGGTGGAGGAGACCGCGCTGGGTACCGGCGGCGGTATCCGCAACGTCTATGACAAGCTGCGCCAGGACACGGTCATGGTGTTCAACGGCGACGTTTTGTCCGGCATGGATCTCAACGGCATCCTCGATACGCATCATTCCAAGGACGCCGACGTGACGATGCACCTGCTCAACGTCGCTGATCCCCGTGCCTTTGGCTGCGTTCCTACCGATTCCGAGGGCCGAGTAACGGCCTTCTTGGAAAAGACCGAGGATCCGCCGACGAACCAGATCAACGCCGGTTGCTACGTGTTCAAGAAGGATGTCATCGAGACGATTCCGGCTGGCCGCGTGGTCTCCGTGGAGCGCGAGACCTTCCCGCAGCTGCTGGAGTCCGGCCGCCTGGTGGTAGGCCACGTGGATAACTCCTACTGGCGCGATATGGGCCGCCCGGATGATTTCGTCCGCGGCTCCTCCGACTTGGTGCGCGGTATCGCGCATTCGCCGCTGCTGGTGGGGCGCACGGGTGAGTCCGTGGTGGATGAGTCTGCGGGTATCGCCGGTGGCGTCCTGCTGCTGTCCGGCACGGCCGTGGGCCGCGGTTCCGTAATTGGGGCGGGCTGCCGCTTGGACGGCACGGTGGTCTTCGATGGCGTCACTATCGAGCCGGGCGCCATCATTAACAACTCCATCATTGCCTCGGGCGCGCACATTGGTGCCAACGCACACATCGACAACTGCGTCATCGGCGAAGGCGCCACCATCGGCGCGCGTTGCGAACTGCAGGGCGGCATGCGCGTCTTCCCAGGTGTCAGCATTCCGGACGCCGGCGTGCGTTTTAGCTCGGATGCCTAAACACCTCAGCTAGCTGGGGCAAAGCCAGGGGATAGGCACAGGTCTTGGCGCTGGGAAGTTATCTTCCCGGCGCCTCTTTTCATGCCGTGACGCATGGTTTTTATGGTGCGAATGAGATCCATGTGTTTTGCCCGACTGGGTGGCGACACGCCGAAGAAACCTTGGAATTGTTCACAGGGTCGGGGGTGGCCACTACATGTAGTACCCCCAATGATCACCCCTTAACTAGGAGATCTGTGACTGATGTGAAAGTTGGGGATGCTGTACAGCGTTTTCGCTGGAGCCCAACAAAAATCTTCCGCGACAGGTTGACGATATTTAGTGATCCGGTGTGAAATGACATCAGTGTAATCAACGGCACGGCGGGCGCGGCACCGAGAAATTGTTTCGGTGTAGGGTCGGTGCCACTGAATCAAGAGAGAAACGACCTCGGAGAAAGGAAGCGGCGTGGACAATACAACGAATAACAGCGCTATTCTCCGTGGCGGTGCTGCTGCAGAGATGTCGCTCGATGAACTCTTTGGTGCCGTCGAGCAGGAGTGGCAAGACCAGGCGCTGTGCGCCCAGACGGACCCGGAAGCTTTCTTCCCAGAAAAGGGAGGATCGACGCGCGAGGCTAAGCGCATTTGCCAGGCCTGTGCAGTGCGGGATGAATGCCTCGAATATGCCTTGGAGCACGATGAGCGCTTTGGAATTTGGGGCGGCTTGTCAGACCGTGAGCGCCGCCGATTAAAGCGTGAGATCGGTTAAGCGCAGCGGATCTAGTAGTGCAGCGTCATCGCTCCCCCTTATCGTTTGGGCCCTCAGTCCCAGCGGTGAGGGGGAGCGATGGGTTTTCAGGAGTGGTTTACCAGGTAAAGCGCGGATCGATGTCTCCGGGATCGACGTTCAGGTAATTGGCCACTAGTGCGGTAAGCACGGTCGATAGCAGTTCCTCGCGCTCCTGTGCCGACTGCACGCGCTCCTCAATGGGCATGCGGAAAATGACCAGGCGGGCGCGCGTAGGCTGACCGGCGGAATCCACGCCCGCAGGCACGATGCGCCCCAATGGAACGGGGCCGTCGGCGATGATCTCATCCGGCATGACTGTCATGTCTACCGACAGGCGCATCCGGGGCACGGTATCAACGGCAAGGTCGAGCCCGGTGAGCTGTTCAGCAAAAGCGTTATGGATGGGGGCGTAGGCCTCGAGCACCGCCATATCGAAGCGCTCGGCGCTGCTGCGATAGCGCGGCGTGTTGTGTGGCAGCAGCGGCCCACGTGCACCGCGGCCGTGGCGGTGGCGGGCCGGGCGGATATGCGGGCGGGGCGTGCTCATGCGGCTTAGTTTAGGCCGGGCTGAAGGAGGGTTGTGGCGAGGCGCGCCGCGTTGGACTATCTAAATCTCAAGTTAGGGTTTAGACTTGGGCGCGTGACTAGCTCTCGCCATTGCTCCCGCCCCGGCTGCGGCCGTCCCGCCGTGGCGACGTTGACCTATGCCTACGCGCAGCAAACCGCCGTCGTGGGTCCGCTCTCCGAAGAAACCGATCCCCACGCTTGGGACCTGTGTGAAAAGCACAGCGCCCGCATCACGGCCCCGCAAGGCTGGGAGATGGTGCGTGTTGACCGCATCGAGCTTGATGAGGATGATGACCTCACAGCGCTCGCCGAAGCCGTCCGGGAGGCCGGGCGAGTGACCACTGGCTTGGTGGATGATTCCACAGCCGGCTCCGGTGCCGATCCCATTGACTACTCCGCCACCTTCGACGGCGCCGATCCGCGGAACTCGAATCACCCCGTGTTCCGCACACGCCGCGTCCACGACGCCCGCCAGCGCCGCCGCGCACACCTGACGGTGGTGCCGGACGCCGAGTAGCCCGTCGGACATTGACTGGCCCGTTAGTTGAGTTTTAGCCCGTCGGACGCGGGTTACCGCGTCCGACGCGGGTATGCTTGTGGGCTATGCGAACTCGTGAACAGCTCAATGCAGTGATCAAGGCCTATGACGTCCGTGGCGTCGTGGGCGAGGACATCGATGACAGCCTCGTGCGTGATACTGGTGCGGCCTTTGCCGCCATTCTCCGCGGGGAAGGGGAGACCACCGTGGCGGTGGGCCACGATATGCGTCCGTCCTCCCCGCAGCTGGCCGCCGCTTTTGCGGAGGGCGCTGCCGCGCAGGGCCTCAATGTCATCCAGCTCGGCCTGACATCGACTGATGAGCTGTACTTCGCCGCCGGCCACCTCAATTGCGCGGGCGCAATGTTCACCGCCTCCCACAACCCGGCGAAGTACAACGGCATCAAGCTGTGTCGCGCGGGTGCTGTTCCGGTGGGCCAGGAGACCGGCCTGGAGCAGATTAAGGACATGCTGATCGACGGCACCCCGGCCTTCGACGGCGAGCCAGGCACCGTGACTGAGCGCGAGGTGCTCGGTGATTATGCCGCCTTCCTGCGCGGCTTGGTGCCGTTGGAGAATTCTCGCCCGCTCGTCGTCGCAGTGGATGCCGCGAACGGCATGGGCGGCCACACCGTCCCGGCGGTCTTTGAAGGCCTGCCTTTCGACGTGCGTGACCTCTACTTTGAGCTGGACGGCACCTTCCCCAACCACGAGGCGAACCCGCTGGATCCGAAGAATCTGGTGGATCTGCAGAAGTTCACCGTTGAGCAGAAGGCGGACATCGGCCTTGCTTTCGACGGTGATGCCGACCGCTGCTTCGTGGTGGATGAGAAGGGCCAGCCGGTGCCGCCTTCTGCCATCTGTGCGCTGGTGGCGGAGCGCTACCTGGACAAGTTCCCCGGTGCCACCGTCATCCATAACCTGATTACTTCGAAGACGGTTCCGGAGCTCATCGCTGAGAAGGGCGGCAAGGCCGTGCGCACCCGCGTGGGCCACTCCTTCATCAAGGCCCAGATGGCCAAGGAAAAGGCGGTCTTTGGTGGCGAGCACTCCGCTCACTACTACTTCCAGGAGTTCTGGAATGCGGACTCCGGCATGCTCGCGGCCATGCACGTATTGGCGGCCCTGGGTGAGCAGGACAAGCCACTGAGCGAACTGATGGCGCAGTACTCACGCTATGAGGCCTCGGGTGAGATTAACTCCACCGTGGAGGATCAGAAGGCTACGACCCAGCGCGTGCTCGATGAGTTGGCGGACAAGATTGAGTCCGTCGACGAGCTCGATGGCGTGACCGTACAGCTGAAGGGCACCGACGCGTGGTTCAACGTCCGCGCCTCCAACACTGAGCCGCTGCTGCGCCTCAACGTTGAGGCCAAGACCGCTGACGAGGTACAGGCCATCGTCGACGAGGTGCTCGCTATCATCCGCGCCTAGCGTGTGAAGGCACGTGCCTTCACACTAATTCCTTGAAGAAAAACTGCCCTATCTGACGATTTTCCCCGCGTTCATTGCGGCGGGAGCGATAACTTCGTCAGATAGGGCAGTTTTAATTTGGGTCGAGCCGGCTTAGTCGCGCGAGTGGTTGACCATCTCTTCCCACTCGACGAACTTCTTGCGCTCGCGGCCCTCGGCCTCACCCAGGGCGCGCTCGGCGGCGTCGAGCTTCTTCCAGCCCTCCCAGGTCAGGTGCTCCAGACCCTTGGACTCGAAGAGCTCGACGATGTCCTCGTCACGGGAGTGGGAGAGGTTGCCTGCTTCGGCGTCGGCAAGCAGCATGCCGATGGTCTCCGTGGCATCGGACTTGGTGTTGCCGATGAGCCCCACCGGGCCGCGCTTGATCCAGCCGGTGGTGTACAGGCCCGGCACGACCTCACCGTCGAGGTCAACCACGTGGCCGCCGTCGTTGTTGATGACGTTCTTCTGCTTATTGAAGGGGACACCCTCAATGGCATCGGAGCGGTAGCCCACAGCCAGGTAGACGGCCTGAGCCGGCCACTCGGTGAACTTGCCGGTGCCGGAGACGGAACCATCGCCGTTGAGTGCGGTGCGCTCGGTCTTCACGGCAGTCACCTTGCCGTTTTCGCCGATGAACTCCACCGGCTGCTCGAAGAGGTGGATCTGCAGGGTGTGCGGGGCGTCCTTCGGCTCGCGGATGGCGTAGCCTTCCAGGGTCTGGCACACCAGGTCGCAGGACTTGGCCTCTTCGCGGGCCTTGAGGGAGGCTTCGTCGTAGTCGATATCCTCCGGGTCCACCACCACGTTGATGGTCGGGGAGTGGTCGAGCTCCTTGAGCTCCAGCGGGGTGAACTTGGCCTGAGCCGGGCCGCGGCGGCCGAAGACTCGCACGGTGGTGGCCTGGTTCTTGGCCAGGGACTCGTAAACATTGTCCGGAATCTCGGTGGCTTCCTTCAGTTCATCGCCGGTCTTGGCCAGGATGCGGGCCACGTCGAGGCCCACGTTGCCCACGCCGATCACAGCGACGTCGGTGGCGGACAGGTCCCAGGAGCGCTCGAAGCGTGGGTTGCCGTCGTAGAAGCCAACGAATTCGCCGGCACCATGAA
The DNA here is from genome assembly GCF_001811515.1 of Corynebacterium sp. HMSC076G08. Taxonomy (NCBI): domain Bacteria; kingdom Bacillati; phylum Actinomycetota; class Actinomycetes; order Mycobacteriales; family Corynebacteriaceae; genus Corynebacterium; species Corynebacterium sp. HMSC076G08. The sequence continues at coordinate 61,893 of NZ_KV805086.1, forward strand.
TTCCTTCGAGATCGGAGCCGGGGATCTGCATGCCCAAGTCGCCGACGGCGCCGGTGGCGAAGACAATGGCGTCGTAGTACTCCTCGAGTTCGGAGACGGTGACATCGCGGCCCACGTTGATGTTGGACAGAAGGCGGATCTGTTCGGTGTCGAGCACTCGGTGCAGGGAGTTAACGATTCCCTTAATGCGCGGGTGGTCCGGAGCCACGCCGTAGCGGATGAGCCCGAAGGGGGCGGGCATCTGCTCGATGAGATCGATCTGAACGTTGCCGCCGGTTTTCTTCACCAGGATGTCGGAGGCGTAGATGCCGGCTGGGCCGGCGCCGATGACGGCTACTTTCAGGGGCTGCTGGGTCATGATGGCCTTTCGGAATGTTGTAGTAACTAACGAAAGCTTAGGTCTAAACAAGCGTGGGTTTCATTGAACCGGCTTGTCTGCTGTAGGGCAACTGGGCCTAATTACATTCGGAGAACATTGTGGCATAAACCCAGCGTGCTTTGCATATTCGGGAGAAAATAAAAAAGACTGCTTTGTCTGTTTTAGCTAGACCGGTAGGTTTTCACTAACCGACGAAAGGCAGCAGATTATGACCACCGCGACGAAGCGACCACCCCGCGCAAAGAAGCCAGAAGGCCAGTGGAAGATTGATGGCACCGCGCCGCTGAACTCCGACGAGGAGATTAAGCAGGCCGATGATGCCCTAGCAGTGCGCCAGCGCGTTATCGATATCTACTCCAAGCAAGGATTTTCCTCGATTCCCGCAGAGGACCTCGCCCCACGTTTCAAGTGGTTGGGCCTGTATACCCAGCGCAACCAGAACTTAGGCGGTGAGATGACCTCCAAGCTCAGCAACACCGAGCTACAGGATGAGTACTTCATGATGCGCGTGCGCTTCGATGGCGGCCACGCGGATCCCGCTAAGCTGCGCGCGGTGGGAGAGATTTCGCGCGATTATGCGCGCTCTACCGCGGACTTTACGGACCGCCAGAACATCCAGCTGCATTGGATTCAGATTGAAGATGTCCCCGCCATCTGGGAAAAGCTGCGCTCCGTGGGGCTAGATACTCTACTGGGCTGCGGCGACGTCCCCCGTGTCATCCTGGGCTCACCGGTAGCGGGAGTGGCTGCTGACGAAATTATCGACGCCACCCCGGCCATCGAGGAGATCAAGAATGACTACCTCCTGCGCGATGAATTCCATAACCTTCCGCGCAAGTTCAAGTCCGCCATCTCCGGCAATGTGCGTCAGGACGTGACCCACGAGATTCAGGATGTCGCCTTCGTTGGTACGGAGCATCCCGAGTATGGCCCGGGTTTCGATTGCTTCGTGGGCGGAGGTCTGTCCACCAACCCGATGCTCTCGCAATCCCTCGGCGCGTGGATCCCGCTCGAGCGCGTCCCAGAGGTGTGGGCTGGAGTCGCACGCATCTTCCGCGACTATGGCTTCCGCCGCAACCGCAACCGTGCGCGCCTGAAGTTCCTGGTGGCGCAGTGGGGCATTGAGAAATTCCGAAAGGTACTGGAAGAGGAATACCTCGACGCACCGCTTCTCGACGGCCTCCCGCTTCCCGTCGCTCCCGGCAACCGTGACCATCTCGGCGTGCACCGCCAGCAGGACGGAAAGTTTTACGTGGGCGTCAAGCCCACCGTCGGGCATGCCACCGGCGAGCAGCTCATCGCCATCGCGGACGTGGCCGAGAAGTTCGGCATCAGCCGCATCCGCACGACGCCGATGAAGGAGCTGCTCTTCCTCGACGTGGAAGAAGAGGACATCCCTGCGCTGTCGCGCGCCCTGGATGAGACGGGCCTGTACTCCCAGCCCTCGGAATTCCGTCGCGGCGTCATCTCCTGCACCGGCCTGGAATTTTGTAAGCTCGCGCACGTGACCACCAAGGCCCGCGCCATCGAGCTCGTCGACATCTTGGAAGATACCCTCGGTGACCTCGACGTCCCGATTTCTATCGCCCTCAACGGTTGCCCCAATGCCTGCGCGCGCTCGCAGGTATCAGATATCGGCCTTAAAGGGCAGATCGTGACCGATGCTGATGGCAACCGCGTCGAGGGTTTCCAGGTCCACCTTGGCGGCGCCCTTGGCCTCTCCCCGGACTGGGGCCGCAAGCTGCGCGGACACAAGGTGGTGGCGGATGAGGTCCCGGACTATGTCATTCGCTTGGTCAACAAGTACAAGGAGCAGCGCGAAGACGGCGAGCAGTTCCGCCACTGGGTCCTGCGCGCGGACGAGGAGGACCTGCAGTGAATTTTCGTCGTCAGCCTAACCCGAACCGTAACCACCCAGCCTTTTGCCCCTACTGCGCCGGAACAAACCTATTTCCAGATGAGGAAGATGATTTTGCCTGGAAGTGCGAAGAATGCCTCCGCATCTTTTCCGTACGCTTCCACGGCCAAGACGATGCCCCCGTAGCGCCCGCGCCGGCGGTCTCCTCCGCGGAGGCGCTGCAGCGCTCTCTCGCTCGCCGCGGCCATTCCACCGCGAAAACTCAGGATTAAGGAAACCCACCATGACCGCCCCGACCGCTACCACTGCATTACTAACCCTGTCACACGGCTCACGCCACCCCGAAGCTGCAGCAAACGTTATGGCGCTGACCCATGCCGCTGGTGAGCTTGCTGGTGTGCCGGCCACCGCCGCACACTTAGAATTCAATGACCCGCCACTCGATGAGGCGGCGCGCTGCCTAGCAGTGCAAGGAATACGCGAGGCGGTCGTTGTGCCTTTGCTCTTTACCGAGGGCTACCACCAGCGCATCGACGTTCCTGAAGCTTTGGCCCAGGCTTCTGCGGCGTCGGGAGTGCGCCTTCACCAAGCCCGTGGACTCGGTACCGGCGAGGACATGGCGCGTCTGCTGGCAGAGCGAGTTCCCGAGGGAACAGATACCGTTGTCCTCTATTCTGTCGGCTCCTCCGATGAGCGTGCCAACGCCGCTGTCGCTGATCTAGCGCGACGCGTCGGCGAGCTGGCCGGTTGCACGGCGAAGGTTGCCTACGCCACGCGCGGTGAGCGCCAGCCCGTTGAGCCAGATGGCAATCAGGAGGTCGTCGTGCCACTCTTTGTGAGCCCCGGCCTGCTTTTAGATCGCCTCGACGAGGAGGCGGAGCACGGCGGCGGGGAGCCCCGGCAGGTTCTCCCTCCGCTGGGTGAGGCGCTCGCCGGCATTGTTTCCCACCGTTATACGGAGGTGGCCCATGCGTAGCCTCATCCTCATCGCGATTGCGGGTGCCGCCGCGCAGCTTGTCGACGGCGGCATCGGCATGGGCTTCGGCGTTACCTCCACCACCATCCTGCTACTGGCGGGATTGGGGCCCGCGACGGCCTCCGCCGTGGTGCACACATCGGAGCTAGGCACCACCTTGGTCTCCGGAATTAGCCACTGGCGTTTTGGCAATGTGCATTGGCCCACGGTGCTCAAGCTCGGTGTGCCGGGAGGCCTGTCGGCCTTCATCGGAGCGACGATTCTGTCTAACCTCTCGCTCGAGGCCGCCGAACCCGTGACCTCCGCGATTCTCTTAGTCCTAGGCATCAACCTCGTCTGGCGCTTCTCGCGCCCACGGAGCAGCACATCGCAGGAGACTCGACAGCACTCCACTCCCTTCCTCGCGGGGCTTGGCGTGGTGGGAGGCTTTGTCGATGCTTCGGGCGGCGGTGGCTGGGGGCCGATTTCCACCTCGACGCTCATGGCGGTCGGCCGCGAGCAGCCGCGGCGCATCGTCGGCACTGTTAACACCGCAGAATTCCTCGTTACTTTTGGAGCCACGGCAGGCTTCATCGTTGGCCTCTGGGAAGAGATCGTGGCTAACGCTGCCGCGGTTGTAGCGTTGCTTATCGGCGGAGTCATCACCGCACCGATTGCAGCGTGGCTCATCTCGCGCATCAACCCCACGCTCCTTGGCGGCTTCGTGGGCACGGCTATCGTGACGCTCAACATTCCTAAGGCCCTAGGGTGGGCGCTGGCGCATCAGCAGATCCTTCTTCTGCAGGTCGCTGCGCTGGTCCTCGGAGTTGCTCTCACGGTATGGGCGAACCAACGCCGGGCTCGATCCGCACAGGGCGAGGAGGGGGATAGCACTTCGCAGCAGCGCACTGGCAGCCGTGTCGTCGAAACGACGGAGCCGACTGGCCGCGAGGGCGCCCATGCAGGCAGCTCCGCGGAATCCGAGGAAGAGCGCGTCAGAGTTGATTAGAAGGAGTTGACTAGAACTCGGGGCTAGAGCCCGGCAACCTCACCGATGACGATGACCGCAGGGGGAGCCACCGAGTTTTCTTCCATCGTGGCCCCTAGCTCAGCCAACTCGCACTGGAATGCTCGCTCGCCATCGAGGGAGCCTTCCTGAATGATGCGCACGGGGGTGTGGGGGGAGAGGGAGGCGTCGATCAGCGCGGCGGCGATAGCGGCCGCGTTCTTGACACCCATGATGACGGACAAGGTAGCCCCGGAACGTGCCAGTGCTGCCCAATCCACCAAAGACTTGGGATGGCCTGGCGGCAGGTGTCCGGAGACCACCGTGAAGGCATGGACGACGCCGCGGTGCGTCACCGGCGTCCCCGCCAGTGCGGGCACCGCGACCGCCGAAGTCACCCCGGGGACGACTTCCACCGGGATGCCTGCCGCAGTGAGCGCAGTGAGTTCTTCGAAACCACGCCCAAACACATAAGGGTCCCCACCTTTGAGGCGGACCACGCGGCGCCCCTGGCGGGCGTTGTCAACCAAAATCTCGTTGATGCGCTCCTGGGCCACCTGGGCGCGGTAGGGGATCTTGGAGACGTCGATAAGCTCCTTGGCGTCAATATCGCACAGCTTATCCAGCTGGGCGGTGGGGCCGAGGTGATCTGCCACGATGACCTCAGCATCCTGCAGCGCCCGCATGCCACGCACGGTGATCAGATCCCACGCGCCAGGGCCGCCGCCGACAAGGACTACCGGATGAATGCTCATGGCCACTAATCCTAGCTATGCTCGGGCCTATGACTTCCTATGACCCCGAAACCGTGGGCTTCTTTGACATCGCCCACGAAGGCGCCCAAGCGCGCGTGGTGGCTGCATCCGTGCCGGAGCTGGCCCGGCTCCTGGGGGGGCTGCGCCCGCGCAGCCTCGTCATCTTGGCCGCGGATCAGATTTCGCGCGCCGCCGCGCATGTTGCTGTGGGCCTAGCCGAGCCCGCTGAAGTCCCCATCATGGTCAGCGAATCACTGCCGCGCTTTACTGGTGCACTCGATGTCGTGGTGGTGGCGGGGGATAGCCCGTGGGCGGAGCGTGCGCTGCATACTGCTGCGCGCCGGGGTGCCACGACAGTCCTTCTCAATGAGATCGAGGATGCTCCCGAGGACACCATCGTCATCGACACCTTGCCCACCGCCGAAGGGATTTCCCCGGTGCGCGTGATTACAGCTGTGCACGCCGTGTACGCGGTGCTGAGTGAGGACCCAGTTCTCGTTTCCCGCCGCGTGGAGGACATCGCCGATGCCGTGGACCGTGAGCTGGAAGCACTATCCCCGCAACGTGACTCCACGACGAACCCTGGGCGCGCGTTGCGTGAATTCGTAGAGGGCGGGCGAGTCATCCACAGCAGCGGGCCCGATCCCTATGCGCTGTCAGAAGAGCGCACGCGCGTACACCTCGGCGCGCTTGTTGCCCGCATGGCCGGCGCGTTGTGGGCGGCCCACGGTCTGGGTGGGACCGTTGTTGATGCGGAAGGCTTAGGGCCAATCTTGCAGACCGCTCCGACGGATATCTTTTATGACCCGTTTGAATCGGAAGACCCTTTGGTACCCTTGAGAGTTGTTTTATGGGGACAGGAAGAGGCGAACCTTCCCCATTCTTTCGCAGCGGCGAGCGCCGACACCTCCTGTGGGGAATTGGCCCGCGCGCTGCAGCTGATTACGCGCAGTTATGCCGCGACCGCCTACGACGTGAAATAGAAACAGAGGAAGTCAATGAAGTTGCTCACCAGCGCTGCCCGCAACTACTCGTGGGGTTCGCGCACGCTGATTCCGACGCTACTCGGCGAGCCGGAAGCTACTAGCCCGGTGGCTGAGCTGTGGTTCGGCGCGCACCCGGCTGATCCCTCGACGGTGGATGGCGAGAAGCTGGATGAGATCATCGCCGCGGATCCACAAGGACAACTGGGGAAGCGGGTAGCGGATACATACGGCGCCAGCCTGCCCTTCCTGTTGAAGATCCTGGCGGCGGCCGAGCCGCTGTCGTTGCAGGCGCACCCGTCCAAGCAACAGGCCGAGGAAGGCTTTGCTCGCGAGAACGCGGAGGGCATCGAACTCACAGCGGCCAATCGCAACTACAAGGATGACAACCACAAGCCGGAGCTCATCGTGGCACTCACAGAGTTTTACGCCATGGCGGGCTTCCGCCCCCTCTCGCAGACCCGCAGCCTCTTCGCGGCTTTGGACTGCGAAGAGCTCGCGCACTACGAGGGCATGCTCGATCCGGACCCCGCTGCCGAAGGCGACAGCCTCCGCGCGCTGTTTACCACGTGGATCACTATCCCCAGCGCTAAGCGCAAGGAGCTTATCAGCGCGGTGGTAGCCGCGGGTGAGCACCTGCGCGAAAGCCAAGCTGGTGAACCGTGGATGTCTACCGTGATGGGGACCGTATCGAAGATCAACGAGCAATACCCGGGGGACATCGGCGTGCTGGGCGCGCTGCTGCTGAACCACATCGTCCTGCAGCCGGGTGAGGCGATCTACCTCGACGCCGGACAGCTGCATGCCTATGTGTCTGGTCTGGGCGTGGAGATCATGGCCAACTCCGATAACGTGCTGCGCGGCGGCCTGACCCCGAAGTTCGTTGACGTTCCTGAGCTGGTCAAGGTCCTGACGTACCAGGCGGCGGAGGATCCGCGAGTGGAGCAAATAGCGCACGCAGACGCAGCTGGAAAGGAAGCAACGGGCAGTATTACGGGGGCCACGGCGTGGGCCTACCCGGTGCCGATTGAGGAATTCTTGCTGGACCGCGTGGAGCTTTCCGCTGCGGACTCCGCCGAGGTAGACAGCGACGGCCCGATGATCCTGCTGTGCACCGCTGGCGCGGCCACGGTGAGCAACGACGAGGGGGAGAGCGTGGACTTCAGCGCTGGCCACGCGGCATGGATTCCAGCCAGCGACCCGGCTGCCACGATTCGTGCCGCGAAGGCCGAAGGCGCGGAGGTATTTGTCGCTCGCGTCTAGAGCTTAAAGGTGCACCTTTTAAGGTGCACCGCTTCTAGAATGCAACGCTTTAAGGATGCACCGCTGCTGGATCGGCGGCGGGTTCCATGGGGTTCTCGCCCGGCTTAACGGCGGTGGGGGTTTCTGCGGACGGTTCCTCCGCGGCGGGGACGTCATCCGTTGGGGCTGCCGGGGTGGGGGCCTCATTGGTTCGGTGCGCCTCGGATTCACGCGCCAGCGACTCTAGCGCCTCGTTGCCGTGCTGAGCAGACTCGTCCCACTGCTTTTGCTCGGCTTCGGTCGGCTCACGGTGTTCCGTAACGGAGTCAGGCTCGGCCTCAGGCTTCGGGGCTTCTTGGGCGAGCCCGGCCGGCTGCGGGATGAAGGAATCAGAAGCCTTAGGGGAGTCCTCGCCCTGCGGGGATATAGGGGCCTCGGTGGGTTGCTGCTCGGTCAACTGGGGGTTGTGCTCGCGTTCCCCGCGGGATTCCTGTGGGCCCGAATCCTGCGGTGCGGCAGTCTGCGGCTCCAGGGTGGCCGGCGGCGGCGTTGGCTCGGTGTGCTGCGGGGTAGAGCCAGGTGCCACGGATTCGGAGGCCGTCGACGAGTCAGTCGAGGGAGCAGTCGCTGGGGTGGTAGCAACCGGTGCCGGCGGGTTCTGCGGGTTCTGTGCGTTCTGTGTCGCCTGCGGTTGCTGGTTCTGCAATGAGGAGACGTTATCCGGACGGTAGACGGCCGTGGGGCCAGCGGGCTCCGTGTTGTTGACAACGGCGTTCGGCGCTAAGTACGGATCCTCTGCCGGTGCAGCAACCGGCGTGTGCGAGTCCTTCGACTGGGTGGTCGTCGGAGAAGCCGTGGTGGTGTAGGAGTGCGTCGCTGATGAGGACGTGGTGGCTGTGCTGGACACCGCGGTGGCGGCCGAGGGCTTAGCCACGACGGATTCGGGTGCGCTCATGCGCCACACCGCGACGCCCACGGCGACGGCACACAGGAGGCCGGCCGCCACGAAGGCGAGGATGCGGCGTGAACTGCTCGTCATGCGGGGCGCTCTCCTAACTGCACAAAGGTCACAAGTCGGTAACAACGATAGCACGAATATAGGGATAGTAAATGGCCTGGGCAATAATCCCTGTTCATAATTCTTTCTACGATGCAGGCAGGTCGGCGTTACGGAGAACTGTGGCGCAGCTGTAATAAACGGGCTCATTGGCCGAAGCCTTGCATAAGGGCGCCTAAAGAATGGTAGAAATTGGATTAGATAGCGGCTTGGCGGTGGGCGCGCCCCACGACGCCACACTGACCCACCGTGGACACAAGAAAATAGACCCCAACATAAACCCCCTATTCGCGTAAAAGATGAAGGAGAAACAATGAGCTCATGGGATGAGGACATCTTCGCCGACGAAGTCAACGTCGACTTCTTGGATGAACTGGCAGACCTTGAGGACGAAGAGATCGTTGCCGCGGTCGATGATGCCTGCGCCCTGGCGGTCTCCGGTGAGGATCAGACCGAGGACGAGCAACGCAACGCGCTGGCGGCGGCCACGATCGCCGCGATTTGGGCGGGCGCCCCGTTCAGCGCCGGGGAGGTGGTTGAGGACTACCCATTCATTCGTGATCTGGCCGGTTCCGGGAGCGAGAACCTCAACGAGCACGCCCTCGAGCTGCTCGAAGGCGTCGAGGAGGACTACGACCTCGAGCCCTTCATCGAGGCGCTTTCCTAGTACGCCAGCATGCTGATCAGTATTGAAGGAATCGATGGTGCGGGAAAGAACACCATCACCCAGCGTCTGCGGGAAGAGCTCGACTGCGAGGTCTCGGTCTTAAGCTTCCCGCGCTACGAAGACTCCGTGCACGCGCAGCTCGCGCAGGAAGCGCTCTACGGGCGCATGGGAGATCTCACCGATTCGGCCTACGGGATGGCCACGCTCTTTGCCCTAGATCGGTGGGGTGCTAAGGAACAGCTGCTCGCTGCCGCCGAATCCGCAGACTCCTTGCTCATCCTGGATCGCTACGTGGCGTCGAACGCGGCCTACTCCGCCGCAAGGGTGGGCGGGGAGCTCATCGTTGACTGGGTCTACGAGCTCGAATTCGAGCGTTTTGGCCTTCCCGTTCCACAGTTGCAGATCTTCTTGGACACTGACGTCGAAGTCGCCGGCCAGCGCGCCGTAGCCCGGGCGGCGGAGGATGAGGGGCGCCATCGCGATCGCTATGAGCGGGATGCGGGGCTGCAGGCCCGCACGGCCGCTGCTTACCGTCGTCTAGCGCAGCAGCAGTGGGCTGGGCAGTGGATCGCCACCGCGGATGCCGATATGATTATCCAAGCTGTCAAGGAGCTTGTAGGAGAACAATAACGTGGCACCGAAAATCTTGGTCGTGGATGATGACCCGGCAATCGCCGAAATGCTCACCATCGTGCTCGAGGCAGAGGGGCTGGAACCTATTGCCGTCAACGATGGTAACGAGGCCATCCCGGCCTTCCGCGAGCACGACCCAGATCTGATCCTGTTGGATCTCATGCTTCCGGGCATGAACGGCGTCGATATTTGCCGTGCCATCCGCACCGAGTCTTCTGTGCCCATCGTCATGCTCACCGCGAAGACGGACACCGTTGATGTGGTTCTCGGCCTCGAATCGGGGGCGGATGACTACATCACCAAGCCCTTCAAGCCCAAGGAACTCATCGCCCGCATCCGTGCGCGCCTGCGTCGGATCGACGGGGGCTCCGGAGAGATCATCGAGGTAGGGGACCTGCTGATCGACGTTCCTGAGCACACCGTCACCCGCAAGGGCGGCGAGGAAATCTCGTTGACCCCGCTGGAGTTCGACCTCCTTTTGGAAATGGCCCGCAAGCCCGGGCAGGTCCACACCCGTGAGGCGTTGCTCGAATCCGTTTGGGGTTACCGCCATGCCTCGGATACTCGCCTCGTCAACGTGCACGTTCAGCGCTTGCGCGCCAAGATTGAGCACGATCCGGAGGATCCACACATCGTCCTCACCGTGCGCGGTGTGGGGTACAAGACTGGAAAAACCGCCGAGTAAAGGACTGCCGCTATTTTTGGTTGGTTAGCGCGAGCCCGGGATGGCATCGTCGAGCGCTGGCGTACGTCCCTGCAGACACGCGTGCTGGGCATGATGCTGGTGGCCTCCACGGTGGTCATGATCATCCTGGCCTACGCCCTGGTGTCGGTGCTCACGCAGCAGCTGGTGAGCCAGAAAGAGGACACCGCGCTGCAAGAGCTCGACCGCGCCCGCGTAGCCGTGGAGCAACAGATTGACGCGACAGGAACGGCTAACTCAACGCAGGTACGCATCAACTCCGCACGCGCTGCACTGGGGCAGATGTCGGCACAGCAACCCGATGCCCAGGCCGTGTACGAGCCGGTCATCCTTGTGGAGAACTCCGACGGCACAGCCACCACCTCACCGGAGGGCTACCGCATCCCCGATGGCATGCGGGAGCTCGTCGGTCAGGGCCAAGTCGTGCAGCAGTACGCCACGGTGGACCAGCAATCGGGGGCTACCTACAACGCACTGATGGTGGGCACGCCCATTGAAAGCGACATCCCGAATACCCAGGTCTACCTCGTGTTGTCCATGGAATCTGAGGAATCCACGATGGCGCTCATGCGTGGTTTGCTCTCCGCTGCTGGAGTGGTCGTCGTGGTTCTCCTCGTGGGCATCGCGTGGCTGGCTACCCAGCAGGTGATCGTGCCGATTCGCTCTGCCTCGCGTATCGCGCAGCGCTTTGCCGCCGGTCACCTGCGTGAGCGCATGGTGGTCAACTCGGATGATGAGATGGGCCGCCTTGCCTCCTCCTTCAACGACATGGCGGATAAGCTCTCCAAGCAAATCGCCCAGCTGGAGGAGTATGGCGATCTCCAGCGGCAGTTCACCTCCGACGTGTCGCACGAGTTGCGCACGCCGCTAACCACGGTGCGCATGGCGGCGGATGTCATCGCGGAGGACGCGGATGAGTTCAACCCTTATACCAAGCGCTCGGCGGAGCTGCTTATCAAGGAGCTGGATCGCTTCGAGGACTTGCTGGCGGATCTGCTGGAGATCTCTCGCCACGATGCGGGCGTGGCGGATCTGTCCACGGCCTCCATCGATATTCGCTCCTGCGTAGACTCCGCACTGAGTCAGGTAGAACACCTCGCCGCCGAGCTCGACGTGGACGTCATCGTTCATATTCCGGAGGAACCCGTGGCCGTCGAATGCGATTCACGGCGTGTCGAGCGCATCCTGCGCAACCTGCTCGCGAATGCCATCGACCATTCTGAGGGAAACCCCGTCACCGTGGATATCGGGGCGACGGAGGACGCCGTCGGTATCGCAGTCACCGACTCCGGTGTTGGCCTCAAGGAGGGCCAGGAGGAGTTGGTGTTCAACCGATTCTGGCGTGCGGACTCTTCCCGTAAACGCCATTCTGGCGGAACCGGTCTGGGCCTTGCCATCGCCCGCGAGGATGCGGTGCTGCACGGCGGTACGTTGGACGCTATTGGCTACTTTGGCGTGGGCTCGCGCTTCCGCCTTATCCTGCCCCGCACACCAGACCAGAAGGTAGAGTCCGAGCCCATCGCTTTGGAGGTCCCAGGTGCACCGGGGCAGGTCGAGGCAGAAGAACAATCCGCGCTCGAGTTGACCTCGGAGCCGGACATGCCCGTGTTGAAAGGTGATTCGGACACAGGAATCGTGTGGCCTTCAGAGCGCGAATCCCGTGGCGTGGACACGCCTTTCAATCACAACACCGTTCCTGATTTCGAGGAGGAGGCCCAGCGATGATGCCGGCCCGCCGCCCACTCGCAGTGTTCAGCTGCGTTGCGCTCATAGCCCTCGTCGGGTGCTCGACCTTGCCGAACAACACGGATCCGCAAGTGATCGGGACTTTCGAACCGCATGACCGGGCAGACGATGCTGTCGTCGAACCGCGTACAGATAGCGAGCCTGATCTCCTCGTGCGTGACTTCTATTCGGCGGTGGCGATTCCCACCGGTAACTACGCCGCCGCCCGCACCTTCCTTTCGACGAATATAGCTAATTCCTGGGACCCCACGGATACCGTTCTGGTGGTGGATTCCATCGATCTCGTGACGTCCAATATGGAAGACGGCGACCTGGAATACTCGGTCCGCGGCAATATTATTGGCCGTTTGGCCAATGGCGGGGCTTATGTCCCCGATAATTCGCGCATCGAAGCAACCGTCCGACTGCGCCAGTTCAATGGGCAATGGCGCATCACGGATTTGCCCACTGGTGCTGTGATTGAGCGCACCGAACTGCGCAACCGCTACCGGCCGCAGTCGCTGTACTTTTTCGATACAACCCAACGCCTGCTGGTGGCGGACCGTCGTTGGCTCTATTCGGGGAAGGAGTCAATCGCCTCGGAGCTAGTGACCCTGCTGCTGCAGGGGCCGTCCTCCGATATCGCGCCGGCGACGTCCACCTTAAGCCCCAAGGACGCTACCTTCTTGGGAATCAACGATGGCGTCTACGAGTTCAGCGGGATGGCAGGAATGACCCAGGAGGAGCGCCTCAAGTTCGCCGCCCAGTTGGTCTGGACCCTCAACAACGCAGAGATCACGAAATCAGTGCGCGCCACCATCGATGGCAGCCCGCTTGTCGACGGCATGGAGGAAATGACCATCGATGACTTTGCTGAGTTCAACCCAGAGGTGGCTGCCCAGTCCGTGCCTAAGCTCTACGCGGTCAATGACGGCTCACTCCTCGAGGTTAAAGGTGAAGGCAGCACCGAGGTGCAGGGAATGGCCGGGCAGATTCACGATATCCAGTCCGCGGACGTCTCCGATGAGGGCATGGTCGCCGCGGTACGCAAGCGCTCTGAGAAGGAGTCACAGCTGGCGATGGGCGAGCTCGGCCACGAGCTCAAGGATTCGGTCAAGGGTGAAACTTTAGCCCGCCCCACCTTCGAGGTGGGAGGACAGGTGGCGTGGACCGTCGTCGACGGCAAGCACGTGGTCCGCGTGACACGCTCGCCGGCCACCGGCGAGCTGAGCACCGCGGAGGTGGACACCTCCGCATTAGAGAACGTGGAAGGCGAAATCTCCGTCATCCGGCTGTCCCTGACGGGAGCGCGTATCGCCATGATTATCGATGGCAGCATTTATACCGGTGTGGTTGCCCGCGCGACGTCGGGTGAGCGGCGCATCGTCAACGTTCACCAGGTGGGCCCAGAGCTGGCCGGCTCTGCTTTGTCGGTGGAGTGGCAGACAGACGGCTCCCTGCTCGTGGGTACCTCGGCGTCGAGCTCTCCGGTGTGGCGCATCGAGCAAGACGGATCTTCGGCCACCACACTGCCCACCGGAAATATCACCGCACCCGTGGTCGCGGTGGCCTCTTCGCCGTCGACGCTTTATGTCACCGATGCGCATGCGCTGCTGCAGCTTCCCGCGGGTGGATCCGAGCGTTCTTATTGGCGTGAGGTCGAAGGCCTGCAGGGAGTGCGTTCCTCTCCGATCATCGCGCGCTAGAGGACAGCTCAGGAGTCAGGCTAGAGTAGGGCGCATGCCGAAACATCGGGGGATAGGGGAGGCCACCGCCGCGCTCGTGGAGCTGTTCCTACCGCGCCCGTGCGCCGGGTGCGGGGGCGAGACCTCTGCGGGTGGGGTGCTGTGCGCAGCCTGCCAGCACCACCTGCGGCAGATACCGCGCCGCGTGGAACGTCCCCAGCCATTAGGTTTTCCGGCGTGGGCGCTCGGACCGTATTCCGATACCCGCCGCGGGGTCATCATCGCGATGAAGGAACGCGGACACCAGGCGGTGCGCGCGCATTTGGGCGCGGTGCTTGCCGCTGGCATCGACTACCTGCGTGCTCGCGGCGACATTCCGGAGACCGCGCTGTTGGTTCCCGCCCCGACACGAGCATCGTCGGCCCGCAAGCGTGGTGGTGATCCGGTGGCCGCGCTGTGCCGGGCGGCGTCTGCTCGGCTTCCTGGTTGGGACGTGGTTAATGCCTTGATGACGGTCGAAGGCAGTGCGGATCAGTCGCAGCTCAACGCCGCGGAGCGCACAGACAATATGCGCAGTGCCGTGCGCTTGCTGCCGTCCGCCCGGATGTTGGCGGGGCGCAGCGTGCTGCTTGTCGACGACGTCATCACGACCGGCGCGACACTCCGCGCCAGCGCCGCTCGCGTGTGGGCCGTCGGGGGTGACGTGGCGGGGGCGATTGCCCTGGCAGACGCGTAGGGTGGAGCGACATCAAGCCTCTGTAGAGGGGGCCAGTGAACCCGTTGGTTATGACCAGTGGTAGCATGAGGGGTGTCACAGGGAAGCGGACACTAAGCCTCGAATCACAGGCTTGAATAAGGTCCGCAGAATGTGCAGTCATTCAGTCCCCACGAGTAAAGGGAGGCATTACATGTCCCAGCAGACCAACGCTCAGGTCACCATCACCGGTCGTAACGTGGAGGTTCCGGAGCACTTCCAGGAACGTGTCACTGAAAAGCTAGCCAAGATCGAGCGCCTTGATCCGACCCTGACCTTCTTCCACGTGGAGCTGCAGCACGAGCCGAACCCGCGCCGCGAGTCTGAGGCAGAGCGTCTGCAGATTACCGCTACCGGTAAGGGGCACATCGCCCGCGCTGAGGCTAAGGAAGATTCGTTCTACGCGGCACTCGAGACCGCTCTGGGCAAGATGGAGCGCTCCCTGCGCAAGGTAAAGGTGCGCCGCGAGAACGTGAAGTCCGGCCACCGCGCTCAGAAGGGTACCGGTCAGATTGCTGCCGAGCTGGTCGCCGAGGCTGAAGCGGCTAAGCCCGGTAAGGAAGAACGCTACATCGACCCGTACGCAGAGACGGTCGAGGACGTTCGCCCGGGCCAGGTTGTGCGCTTCAAGGAGCACCCGGCCACCCCGATGTCCGTGGATGATGCACTCAGCGAGATGGAGCTGGTCGGCCACGACTTCTACCTCTTCATCAACGAAGAGAACAACAAGCCGTCTGTGGTCTACCGCCGCCACGCCTTTGACTACGGCCTTATCTCCCTGACGGACGCTTAAGGGCTAAGCGTCCTAAGGACTAAGTCTTAAGCCCTTCGGGAAAATTATCCCGGCTACAACACGTTTCCCCGCGCTGAACATGCAGCGCGGGGAAACGTGTTTTCCGTTTATCGCGACGGATCTATACCCCGAATTGGCTGGACAGGTGTACTTCGGCCTCAGCTAGCTTTTGCAGTGGCAGCATGAGCAAGGCCACCGGGGTGACCAGAATCAGATCCAGTCCGAAGTTTTCGGTGGGATGCGACCCCGGGCGGTGGGAAGTGGCGACGGCATCCATGGTTCCGGTCATGATCGCGTTATAGGTCCACATGGCGCTACCACCGCGCGGCGCTTCGGAATCATCAGCCACGGCGGCGGGGGCGGTTATGGTGCTCAAAGCTAGGGCTGCGGAGGTAGCGGTAGCTACGGCAATCTTGGAGAACTGCATAGTCATTCCTTTTCTGTCTCGCTCTGCGTCCGGGTGAGTTAGGGAACTTCGGGTTGGGGAAGTGGGCGCCCTTGTCGCGCCCTTACATAAACCTTCGTTGTGAGGCGCGCAACTGTTAGCAGTTGGTTGTTAGCGGTTGGGTGTTGGTGGTTCGTTGCGGTGCCTCGCTCTGTGGTTCTGAGAAAACACAGGATGGGCGCACGAGTGGGCGCGGGCTAAGTATCGGATTTTGCGTTTTGGGTTGGGTGGCGAATCGATACGGAAAAGCTAGTGAGTACAATGGCGACGAGTTAACTTTATTGTCGCGACCAGAAGGACTATCTAGACGTGTTTGGACTTTCCAAGCTGCTCCGTGCCGGTGAGGGACGCACCGTCAAGCGCCTGGCTAAAATTGCTGATGATGTTATTGCCCTAGAAGATAAATTCGCGGCGCTGTCGGATGATGAGCTTAAGGCTAAGACAGACGAGTTTAAGAAGCGTCTGGCGGATGGCGAAAAGATGAATGACATGCTTCTCGAAGCATTCGCCACCGTGCGTGAAGCCGCCTGGCGCGTGCTCGACCAGAAGCACTACAAGGTACAGATCATGGGTGGTGCCGCCCTGCACTTTGGCAACGTTGCCGAGATGCGCACGGGTGAAGGTAAGACCCTGACCTCGCTGCTGCCGGCCTACCTCAACGCCCTCGAAGGCAAAGGCGTCCACATCGTGACCGTCAACGACTACCTGGCTAAGCGTGACGCCGAGATGATGGGCCGTGTTCACCGCTGGCTGGGACTGTCCGTCGGTGTCATCCTCTCCGAGATGCGCCCTGCAGAGCGCAAGGAAGCCTATGCCTGCGACGTTACGTATGGCACGAACAACGAGCTGGGCTTTGACTACCTGCGCGACAACATGGTCCGCTCACTCGATGAAACTGTCCAGCGCGGCCACAACTACTGCATCGTGGATGAGGTTGACTCCATTCTGATCGATGAGGCGCGTACCCCGCTCATCATTTCCGGCCCGGTCGATGGGTCCTCTCAATTCTACGGAGTCTTTTCCAAGCTGGCCCCGAAGATGCGCGAGGGCATCCACTACGAGGTGGACCACAAGAAGCGCACCATTGGTGTGCTTGAGGAAGGCGTGGAATTCGTCGAAGACCAGCTGGGCATTGAAAACCTCTACGCACCTGAGCACTCCCAGCTGGTGTCCTACCTCAATAACGCTTTGAAGGCGAAGGAGCTCTTCACCCGCGATAAGGACTACATCGTCCGCAATGGCGAGGTCCTCATCGTGGATGGATTCACCGGCCGCGTGCTGGCTGGTCGCCGTTACAACGAAGGTATGCACCAGGCTATTGAGGCGAAGGAAGAGGTGGAGATCAAGAACGAGAACCAGACGCTGGCGACCGTTACCCTCCAGAACTACTTCCGCCTTTACGACAAGATTTCCGGCATGACCGGTACCGCAGAAACTGAGGCGGCCGAGCTGCACTCCATTTACGGTCTCGACGTGGTGCCGATTCCGACCAACAAGCCGAACCAGCGTACCGACCACTCCGACCGCATCTACAAGACCCAGGAAGCGAAGTTCGCTGCGGTGGTCGATGACATCGAGGAGCACGTGGCTGCCGGTCAGCCGGTGCTCGTTGGTACCACCTCCGTGGAACGCTCCGAGTACCTCTCCCAGCTGCTGAGCAAGCGCGGCGTCAAGCACTCGGTGCTCAACGCCAAGCACCACGAGGAAGAGGGCCAGATCGTCGCCCGTGCTGGCCGCCCTGGCACCGTCACCGTGGCCACCAACATGGCCGGTCGTGGTACCGATATCGTGCTCGGTGGCAACCCCGAGGTCATCCTGGATGAGAAGCTGCGGGACCGCGGCCTCGATCCCTTTGAGGACGAGGAGAAGTACCAGGAAGCCTGGGACGCTGAGATCGAACAGGAGAGGGAACGCTCCAAGAAGATGGGCGATGAGGTCCGTGAGGCCGGCGGCCTGTACGTGCTGGGCACCGAGCGCCACGAGTCGCGCCGTATTGATAACCAGCTGCGTGGCCGTTCCGGACGTCAGGGTGACCCGGGCGAGACCCGCTTCTACCTGTCCATGCGCGATGAGCTCATGGTGCGCTTCGTGGGCCAGTCCATGGAGAACATGATGAACCGCCTCAACGTGCCGGATGACGTGCCGATTGAGGCCAAGATGGTGTCGAACTCTATCAAGGGTGCGCAGGCACAGGTGGAGAACCAGAACTTCGAGATGCGTAAGAACGTGCTCAAGTACGACGAAGTTCTTAACGAGCAGCGCAAGGTGGTGTACGCCACCCGCCACGACATCCTTGAGGCCAACGACATCAAGGACAACATCCGGACGATGATCAATGACACCGTGTCTGCCTACGTGGCAGGGGCTACTGCCACCGGTTACGTGGAGGACTGGAATCTCGATGAGCTGTGGAATGCGTTGGATTCCCTGTACGGGCCGACCATGACACATGAGGAGCTCGTTGACGGCACCGAATACGGCGCTGCCGGCGAACTGACCGCGGAGCAGCTGCGCGATGCCCTCCTAGCTGATGCCAACTCCGAGTACGACAAGCTCGAAGACGCTGTGACTGCCATCGGCGGAGAGAACCAGATGCGCAATACCGAGCGCATGATCATTCTGCCGATCATCGACCAGAAGTGGCGCGAGCACCTCTATGAAATGGATTACCTCAAGGAAGGTATTGGCCTGCGTGCTATGGCGCAGCGCGATCCCCTGGTGGAATACCAGAAGGAGGGCGGCGACATGTTTAACGCCATGAACGACGCAGTGAAGGAAGAAACCGTCCGCCAGCTGTTCATGTTGCGCAAGCAGTTCAAGGCCCAGGAAGAGGCGAGCGCAGCGGGTGAAGCAAACGCGGAAGCGGAAGCTTAATCTGCCGCGGCTTGAAACTGCGCTGACGCGCGGGCGCTAGAAAGCGCGGAAAGTGATGAGGCGCCGTGTGGGAAGAACTCCCCACGGCGCCTTTTTATTGGAAGCAGTTAGGTATATACTGTCAAATTATTAATTGTTCTGCTTCGGAAGGTTGAGTTAGTATGCGCCGCTTGTCTCTGCGAGTAGGTCTCTCCGTGTTCGCATCTGCCACCCTGTTGGGCGGCGGCGCAGCTGCGTCAGCTATCGAGCTTGCTCCCGAGGAGCAGTGCCAGCTCTCTTCCGTCTTGAGCTCGCAGGACGATGAGTCCTCCAAGGACGCCGTGCTCAGCTCCCAGGACACCGTGGCCACTCAGTGCGGCGCTGCGTCTGCTCCGGAAACCTCCGAGGAAGCTGCAAAGAACCTGCCTGTGGTCGGAGCCACCATGTTTGGCGGTATCAGCTTGGCCCTGGTGAGTGCGTCCGCGGCGTTCGCCGGCATCGATTGGACGCCCATCTTGATCAAGCTCGGTTCGCTTTTTTAATCTCCCGCAGTTTCCAGCCAAGGTTATCCCTTGGCTTTTTGTTTAGCCTCCCGTAGCTTGCCGGTCGCTTCCAGCGATACTGGGGCTGGGGCCGACTGAGAGTAACCGGAAGGAACGTATGTGCCGCCCGGCTGCGGAGCCGGTGAAAGCACGCTGGTGCGAACCTATCAGCACTGAACCGAAGAACTCGCCGTTTGCGCGCGCATGCAAGCTGGTGAGTGCCATGCCCCCGCGGAGCTCTGCCGCTGCATGGGCCTTCCGCCACGCGCGTACATGGGTGATGATTTCTGGAGCAAAGCGCGGGTTGTTGAGATGGCTCATCGGCCGCAAAGCGGCGGCAACTTCTAAAACAATGACGACGAGCCCGTGGATCTCGTCACGCGTGGCGAGGTCACCAGCGGTAGGCTCGCGCTCATAGCGGATACGCTGTGGAGCAACATAGAGCTGCAGATGGCTCATGCCGGGGATGGGGGTATACATGCGGAATCCGGTCCTTATCCGCGATGAGCAGCGCGGAGAAAGGCGCTCAGGCAGGCGAAGGCGAGCGGAGGGAAGGAAGCTGGACGCACGTTCATTGTGCCATGCTGGAGCCATCCGCGGCTAGAAGGCGCTGCGCCTTGGCCTTTGGGAGCAGGCGAGCGGTATGTTCGCTATACTTTCGGACGATAAACACAGCTCAATGCGAAGGGTAGATAATATGCGTGGACTCATCGTCGATTTTGTAGGCGTGCTTGACGGCACCGAAGAAGACGTCAAGCGCTGGCGGGAGCTGTTCGCCGCCGCGAAATCTAACGGAGTCGCCACCGCTATTCTCTCTAACGATCCGGGCGGCCCAGGCGCGGAGCATATTCGCGAGTGGGAATACCGGGGCATCGTTGATGCCGTCGTGCTTTCCGGTGAGGTCGGTGCGGAAAAGCCGGATCGTGCTGCCTTCCAGGCTGCAGCGGACGCTATCGACCTGCCGATTAATGACTGCGTCATGGTAGATGATTCCATCGTCAACGTCCGCGCCGCGGTGGAAAATGGCATGGTGGGCATGCTCTACACGGTCTTTGACCGCACCAGCGTGGAAGTCCAGGCAGTCTTCGACATTGAAGGTGAGTTCTAAGTGTCGAAGGATGTGCGCGTCTTCCTGCCAGCTACTTTTGCCATGCTGACAGAGCTGGAAGAAACCGGCCAGCTTGCTGCCCGCAGTGGTTGGGGATTTACAGTAACCCCGGCGCTGCGCGAGTTCTACACTGAGGGCGACGAAGAAGAGATCGAATACTCTGCCTTCCTCGAAGCTTCCATGGCCTCCCTGCGGCTCTTGGCCATCGGCGACGAGGAGAAGTTCCCGCACCGCCGAGTGGTGATCTCCGTCGATGTTGATGATTCAGTAGTGACCCCGAAGCCGGACATGGGTGAACCAGTCGTGGCGCTCAACCCGGCCACCATCACGAAGGACAACCTGCAAGCCATCCACGTGGACATCGAGGAATCCGAGGCTGCCACCGCCAAGGCTATCGCCGCCATCGACAATGCTGACCTCGGCGACGAAGACGCCGAGCTTGCCGTCGGTGATGCCCTGGATAACTTCATGGCCTTCTATGATCCCACTGAGCTGCCCATCCTCGTAGAACTGCTCTAGGATCACCAGCGTTAACAGCCCTAACGCGAGTGGTGGTGCTACTCTAAGCCCTTATTGCCATTGCTTGAGAAAAGGAGCACCATCATGAAGGCAACTCGCCTTGCTAGCCTTATCACCGCTGCAGCCCTGAGCGTCACAACCCTCGTTTCAGCACCAATTGCCGGGGCAGAGGAAGCAGTAGCGCCGGCAGCGCAGAAAAATCAGACCGCGCAGGGGAGCTCTGCTCAGGAAGCGGCTCCCAGCGAACCTGACCCCAACAATCCGGACCCCAACATGGCCGTGATGCCTAAGACTCCGTGGCTGCGCATCGTTGAGGGCTCCTCGCAAGGACCGATGGGGGTTATCGTCGCCATTCTCTTCGGAATTATCAGCATCGGCTTCGCTGTGTACAAGGAGTTCGGTGATTACCTGCCCAAGTTGGGCTAAATGCTGATAGTCTGCTGGAGTAAAACTCAGCTCGATCGAAAGGTCCCCTCAGCATGACTTCCTCTCGTCTTCGCCGCGTAGTTGCTACCTCCACCTTGTCCGTCGCACTTGTTGCTGGCGGAATCGCTGCCCCCACTGCGGGTGCGGTGACCACCTCCATCAAGAATGACAAGTGCACCATCACGTTGAGCGAGGACGAAGCCAGCGACCTCAAGAACGCGGAGTCCAAGGACAACGACGTCGACAGCAGCCTGCTGAAGGATGGCCTTAAGATTTCGCCCAAGGACGCGGAGAAGCGTGCTCGCGACGTAGAGAACCAATCGGACGAGCTCTACCGTGCTCTGGCTGGCTATGAGGCAGAGGTCGAGCTCGGTGACGAGGACGCCGTCAAGCGCGCTAAGAACAACATCAAGGTAGCCGAGACTTTCCGCGACATCGCGCCGGAGTACGTCAAGGCTCTCGATGCGTGTGCCAAGAAGGAAGAGTTCAACAAGAAGGCACCGAGCGGTGATAACACCTCCTCCAACATCGACAAGGGTGGCGCCATCATCCTCGGTGTATCCGGCGCCCTGACGGTGTTCTTTATGGCTCTCCGCGCTGCCAGCCCCTTCCTGAAGACCGTCCTGCCGCCGCAGCTGGCGGCTATGCTTCCGGCCTAAGCTTGAGGGCTTAAGGCCTAAGCCCAATCGACGTTGGTGCGCAGGGAGGCCAAAAGGCCCCGCACTGCGTCGCGACGGCGCGCAGAAGCAGTGCCTTCCTCGATGTTTAAGTCCAGGCCGCACTCAGGGTCCGCGGGCGGCCCAGCATGCGTGCAGCCGCGCGGGCAGTCCTCGATGGCTTCGGCCAGATCATCGAAGACCTCGATGACGTTCTCCGCGTCAATGTGGGCTAAGCCAAAGGAGCGGATGCCGGGGGTATCAATGATCCACCCGCCATTCGGCGTGCTTCCTTCCGCCGGCAGGCGCAATGCCACCGACTGCGTCGAGGTGTGGCGGCCCTTGCCCACGGCGGAAACCTCGCCGGTCTCTCGGTTGGCGTCCGGGACAAGCCGGTTCACCAGGGTGGACTTTCCCACGCCCGAGTGGCCTATGAGGGCCGTGACATGTCCATCAATTGCGGCACAGACCTGCTCCAGCCCATCGTCGACGCCGGCCTCCACCACCGTGACATCCAAGTCCGCAAACTCTTGGGCAAACGGAGTGGGGTCGGTGAGGTCGGTCTTCGTTAGACATAGGACCGGCTGGATATTGCCGGCAAAGGCCGCGATGAGGGCACGCTCCACGAATCCAGAGCGCGGCGGTGGATCCGCCACGGCGCTGACGATGAGCAGGCGGTCCGCATTCGCCACCACGATGCGCTCATAAGGGTCAGTGTCATCCGCGGTGCGCCGGAGGACGGAACGGCGTTCCTCCAGCTTGACGATGCGTGCCAAGGTGTCCTTGCGCCCGGAGGTATCGCCCACGACGCCGACGCGGTCGCCGACCTCGACGGGCGTGCGGCCCATCTCGCGGGCGCGCATCGCGGTGACGACTGGGCCATCGTTATCAAGGGCAACCCCCCAGCGCCCGCGGTCCTTGGTGATCACCATGCCGAACTTGGCATCCTTGTGCTTTGGGCGGTCCTTCGTGCGCGGGCGCGAGCCTTTGCCGGGCCGGATGCGGACATCGGATTCGTCATAGCTGCTCGCGCGCCTAGCCACGGATCATGGCCTCCCACATCCCGGCGAAGCCGGGCAGAGTCTTGGACGTGGTATCGATGTCCTCGACCTCGACCCCTTCGACTGTTAAGCCGATGATGGCGCCGGCGGTGGCCATTCGGTGGTCGGCGTAGGAGTGCCACTGCCCTCCGTGGAGTGGGGCAGGGGTGATGCGGAGGCCGTCGTCAAGCTCGGTGACGTTGCCTCCCAAGCCGTTGATCTCGGTAGCGAGGGCCGCCAGACGGTCCGTCTCGTGACCGCGCAGGTGCGCGATGCCGGTCAACGTCGAAGGCGTGGAGGCCAGCGCGCACAGCGCAGCCACGGTCGGGGTGAGTTCACCGATATCGCCCATGTCGAGATCGATACCGCGCAGACCTGCTAGGCCCTCCTCTGGGCCGGTGACCTTCAGGTACGGATCCTGGCGAGGTGCCTGCGGGACGTACTCAACCTGAGCTCCCATCTGTTCCAAGATGCTGCGGAAAGCGTCACCAGGCTGGTCCGTTTCCTCCGGCCAGTTCGGGATGCTTACGCTGCCGCCACAGGTGGCAGCAGCGGCAAGGAAAGGAGTGGCGTTGGAGAGGTCCGGCTCGATATACCACTCGCGGCCTTCAATCTTTCCAGGGCGCACGACCCAATTATCTTCGCCCGCGACTACATGCACGCCGGCATCACGCAGCATGCCGATGGTCATCAGGATGTGGGGCTGGGAAGGTACGGTGCCGCCTTCGTGGCGCACGCTGAGCCCGTAGCGGTAGCGCGCACCGGCCAGGAGCAGGCCAGAGACGAACTGGGAGGAGGCGGAAGCGTCAATGGTGACCTCGGCGCCCTCTGGGACACCATGGGGCGTGATGGTCAGCGGCAGGCTATCGCCCTTGATGTCAACGCCCAGCTCACGCAGGGCCTTCGTCATGGTGGACATGGGGCGCTTGCGCGCATACGGGTCGCCATCGATGATGACGGGGCCATCCGCCAATGCGGCTACCGGTGGCAAAAAGCGCATAATCGTGCCGGCCAAGCCGCAATCGACGGTCGCCCCATGCAGCTGGCCCGGGGTCACACGCAGGTGCGGGCCCCAGTCGGAGATACCTACGCCCATGGCCTTCAAGGCTTCTTTCATCAGGTCAGTATCGCGGGAGATCAGTGGGTTGTAGATGATAGAGGGGGAGTCAGCCAGCGCGGCGAGGATGAGGGCGCGGTTGGTCATCGACTTCGATCCGGGGACTTCTTGAGTCCAGGACAGCGGGCCGGTGGGTTGGGGAGCACTCCAGTAAGCAGACATGTAGTCCATAATAAAGGGCATGTGCGGAAGATTTGTTCTGTTCACCGAGTCCCTACTGGAGGAAATCGGAGCGTGGGAGTCCATTACGGAAGTTCATGCGCCGGAAGGCCTGCCGCCGGCACGCTATAACATTGCTCCGACCCAGCCCATCGCCATCGTGCGGGTTGCGGAGGAGACCGCCCGTGTGGAGCCAGCGCGCTGGGGACTTATTCCGCATTGGAAGAAAGACCTCGACGGCCCGCCCCTGTTTAATGCCCGCGCGGAGACTGTGGCGCAGAAACCTTCCTTTCGCGATGCCTTCAAGGCGCAGCGCTGCGTCATCCCGCTGGATGGCTACTACGAGTGGAAAGCCGGGGAAGATAAGAAGGCCAAGAAACAGCCCTACTATGTGACCGGACCCGATGGCCTGTTGTGGGCGGCTGGTTTGTGGGCCACGGGGATGGAGAGGCTCTCAGCCACGATGGTGACCACGGATGCCACGGAGGAGATGGCGTGGCTGCATCACCGGCTACCCAAGTTTCTGACTACAGATGAGATCGCACCTTGGCTGGCGGGGGAGGCTCTGTTGGAGCCGAGCTCCGTGCGCGGCTTCCAGGCACACCCGGCGGACCCCGCGGTGGGTAACGTCCGCAACGACTACGCAGAGCTTATCGACGAACCACCGGCCGCCACCCTGTTCTAGTACGCGAGCTCTAGACGGCAGAACTAGTCGGCGAGCACGTCGGCGAAGGAGAGCTCCAGGACGCGGGGGAGATCCTCCGGGTTCATCTCGATGTCGAGGCCACGCTTGCCGCCGGAGAAAAAGATGGTGTCGAAGAGTAGCGCCGTCTCGTCAACAACGGTGGGCAGGACATGCTTGTGCCCTAACGGGGAGATGCCGCCGGGGATGTAGCCGGAGGACTTGGAGGCGTCGGCAGGCGCGGCCATTGTGGCCTTGGACGCACCGAAAGCGGCGGCGGCCTTCTTGAGGCTGAGCTGGTGGGTGACCGGAAGGACGCAGACGGCAAGTTGGCGTTTGGGGCCTTTGCCGGCGCTCAGATCAATGACGAGGGTTTTGAAGATGCGTTCAGGCGCAACATCGAGGGCCGCAGCGGCTGCCTCGCCGAAGTTTTCGCGACCGCCGTCGAAGGTGGAGACGCGGTGGTCAATACCTGCCTCTTCGAGGAGTTTGAGAGCGGGGGTAGCGGCACGCGGGGTCTTCTTAGACATATAAACCACCCTAGTCCGGAGCGCTAGGATGGTCGGTATGGCCACAGAAACGACGAGCGAGACGCTTCAGAAACAGCGGTTGTTTGAGGAGCAAGCCTTGCCCTTGCTGGACCAGCTCTACGGCGGAGCGATGCGTCTGACGCGCAACCCGCAAGATGCAGAGGATTTGATCCAAGAGACCTACCTCAAGGCCTTTAGCAACTTCGATTCCTTCAAACAGGGCACGAACTTGAAGGCGTGGCTGTACCGCATCATGACGAATGCCTACATCAATTCTTACCGGAAGGCCAAGCGCCGCCCGGTGGAATCCTCAGCGGATGAGCTGAGTGACTTTCAGCTGTATACCACGTCCGGGCATGATTCCACGGGCCTGGAATCAGCGGAGGTCGAAGCACTCAAGCAGATGCCGGATTCGGAGATTTCCGAGGCCATGAATGACCTGCCGGAGGACTACCGCATGGTGGTGTACTACTCGGATGTGGTGGGTTTGGCTTATAAGGAAATCGCAGAAGTGATGGGCACC
The DNA here is from genome assembly GCF_001811515.1 of Corynebacterium sp. HMSC076G08. Taxonomy (NCBI): domain Bacteria; kingdom Bacillati; phylum Actinomycetota; class Actinomycetes; order Mycobacteriales; family Corynebacteriaceae; genus Corynebacterium; species Corynebacterium sp. HMSC076G08. Next base: position 87,688 of record NZ_KV805086.1, read on the forward strand.
CCGTTGGGGACGGTCATGAGCCGCCTCCACCGCGGAAGAAAACTACTCCGCGCGGCGTTGAAGGACGTAGCACGAGAAAAAGGCATTGGTCGCAACCACCCAGAGATGGAGGAGAAGTAATGGAACGCGCAACAGGACGCAATTGCGGTGCGTGTAACTCTCCCGAGGTTGAAGCGCTCTTTCGGGAGCTGTTCGATGAATCAACGAGCTATGCGCGAGCACTGGAAATCCGCGAGCACCTCGCGCAGTGCGATGCCTGTCAGCAACGCGTCGAGAGTGAAGAAGTAGTCCGAGCGCTTGTGCGCAAATGTTGCGGGGGACAGGCTGCACCGCAGTCACTGCGCCAGCGCATTTGCGTGGAGATTACGCGGACTGAAATCACCTGGGGTTAGGCCTCGGCGTATAAGCAAAGGGCTCGTTCCCGTCCTCGGAATGAGGAAGGAAACGAGCCCTGAATGCTGACGTTATGCGTTAGGACGCTTGCCGTGGTTAGCGGACTTCTTACGGCGATCCTTGCGCTTACGGCCACGCTTGCTCATCGCGTACTCCTTCTGTTAAGGGTAAATGAACTTATTTAACTGTAGCGGCAGGGTATGCCGGAGTGTTAATCGGGGGTGTGCCTTCTGAGGGTTCTTTAGGCAGAAACGCGGGCGCGGGCGCGGCTGCGGTTGCGGCGCTTGATGGCGCGGCGCTCTTCCTCAGAGAGACCGCCCCAGACACCGGCGTCCTGGCCGGATTCCAGGGCCCACTTGAGGCAGGAAGAGGCAACTGGGCAGCGGTTGCAGACCAGCTTGGCCTTAGCGATCTGGGTGAGTGCAGGGCCGGAATTACCGACGGGGAAGAAGAGCTCCGGGTCTTCGTCGCGGCAAACAGCTTCGTGGCGCCAATCCATGATTGAAATCTCCTAACAAATTTTTGACAGCAGTGGGTGAAAGTAGGCGCACCTAGGGCAGTTCACAGCTGTGAACTGTTCCGAGTGCTACGGGGTGAAGTGGACTGGTCTGCGGTCAGTGGGGCCCTGTCTCGAGTTGGGGCCAGCGTCGACGCCGCCGTGGTTCACTTTCTGTTAACTCGAAGTTTGCTCCGAGTTATGAACTGATTTAACAGCTCGTTGTTTTTGCTACCTGAGAATAATGACACGTTTACTCAAAGTCCGCTAGGGGTAAAGGCTAAAAAGTGTCCAAAGTCACTAAAGAAATGTGGTCGCTTTAGGGTTTGCTAATGGATTGAAGGCTGTAAGAAGACTGTCAATAATCCGCCTACCAGCGCTGATAGGGGTAAAACTGTGAGTGTGGTGACCTGGATCGCGTCAAATCCATATTCAGTCCTCTGCCCCCGAAAACCCTGTGTGAGGGAAGGCCTAGCTGAATGCCGAGGACTGTGTCTGCGGGGCGGGGGAGTCTGCGGTGTGGAGATGGCCTAAACCGAAGGGGTAAGAAGTAGACTAAGCGGCCGTGAACAAGAAGAAGAAACAGTCCTCGACTACGTCACCTCGTACCAGTGGGAATGGCGCGCCGGCTTCAGTCATCGCGGCTGCGGGAATCGCGGTGGTTCAGTCCATCGCCGTAATCATCTTTGGCATTTTCCTCATCGTCCGTGAGGTATCTGGTGCTGAAAACGACTCGATGGTTTCGGACTCAGGCGCGACAGGCTTCGTCGGCCTGGGCACGGCTATCTTCATTTTTATCGTCTTCGGCTTTGTCATCGTTGGCTCCTGGGCCTTCGTCAAAGGCAAACGCTGGGGCCGCGGAGCCATCGTGCTGGTGGAATTCATCCTGGGCGCCATGGCTTTTCAGATGTTTAGCGGTGGCTCAGTGCTGCTAGGCATCGTGACCTTGGCAAGCGCCGGGCTTGTCCTATACCTGCTTATGGCGCGGCCCGAGGCGGCGCAGTGGGCTGAAAGCCACTTCTAGGATGCCTTGAGCGCTACGGCAGTATCCCCGCGCTGCTCAACGATGACCGAACCGGACAAGGTCAGCGAAATCGGGCCGGAATAGCCATCGCGGTCGACGGGGATGGTGCGCTCAGTCTTACCGGACGACCAATCCACCACGTCGATTCCTTCTTCAGTGGGCACGAGAACGCGTTCGTCAACGGCAATGCCGGTGCCCAGCGCTTGCTCTAGTACGTGGTCAACCTTGAGCTGAGTTGGCGTAAAGAGGTAGAGGCGCTCGCCATCGAACCACGTCATGTGGTGGGGCAGATCGGCTACGGCAGGGGCAAAGGGGGAGGCGGAGTCGGTGATGGATGTCGAAGGTTCCACGTCCGTGGACGACAGCGCTTCACCCTCAAAATTATAGGACACGATGCGAGGCGTATCGCCCGGCAAGAAGACTGCGGCCGCCTCCTGTCCGTAGGCGACGAGGCGCGCGCCCGGATCCTCGATCTCGATGTCCTTGGAAACCTCCGGGGAGCGGGAATCCTCCGGTGTGGCCGTCTGGATACGCAACCACGTGGCATCCGGAGAATCCGGGCAGGATTCGGTCACCGCCATCGTCTCGGTACGGGTCAGCGCTGATGTGATGGCGCAGTCCTCGTGGGGCTGCATGTTGGGTTCCTGCTTGGCATCGACATCGCCGTACTCCACCGTGCGCACGAGGTCGGAGCGCCACAGCTCTACCCGCTCGGCGGAGACAGTTCCCACGCGGTCGTTCGAGACGATGGGGACCACCTCGTCAGAATTGCGGGCGCTGCGGGTATCGGAATACTGGCCGGAAGCAGCATCGATCGCCACCACATCACCGCAGCCGTTGCCCGCATCATAGGAAGCCACAATCTTGTTCCACGCTGTGCCGAGCGAACACAGGTCGGCATCGCGGCGCTGATAGGTCCACACCTCATCGCCGGCAGCATTCGTGGCGCTCAGGGTGTCGCCGTCATGGGTCACCAGCAGGCCCTTCGACGACACAGCCCGGGCTTGGCCTGACACCAAGGCGTTGGGGAGGCTGAAGGATTCGGTGAGGGAGTTCGGGACGGCGGTGAGGAGCGCTGGCTCGGCGTTGGCCGCAGCGTCGACTGCCGGGGTGAGCTCAGCCTTGTGAATCGGTGCGGTGATAACCGCACCACCGATGGCGATGGCGCATACCGCGCTGATCGCGCCCACGGCAATCCAGTCCGCCTTCGTGGAACGCAAAATGGGTGCCTTCTTTGCAGCGGCGTCGTTGACCGGGGATTCTTGGGCGTGCTCGGTGCTCATCGGCGTCCTCCTTGGCGGGGATTGCGTTTACGGGAACGAGTGCGGCGCGAAGCGCGAGCAGAGCGCGTGGATTCACCACGCGGTGAGCCTCCACGCGGTGAGCCTCCACGCGGTGAGCCCGTGCGCCGGGGTCCACCCAACACCTTGGTGGGCGGGCCGACCGTATCGGCAACCCCCTCCGGAACATCAAGTGCTTCCGCGAGCTCCGGGGACGTACTGAACCACTGCGGCGGCTCCGGCTGGCCCAAGTCGAGCTCGTCGTTGATGACTTGCCACTTTCCCAGTTCGTCATAACCGACGAGGGTCACCGCCGTGCCCGTATGGCCGGCGCGGCCAGTACGGCCGATGCGGTGAACAAACGTCATCGGATCGTCCGGAACCTGATAGTTGATGACGTGGGTGACATCTTCAATGTCGATGCCGCGGGCGGCGACATCCGTGGCTACGAGAATCTCCACGGTGCCGTCACGGAAGGCATCGAGCGAGCGCTCGCGTGCTTTTTGATCCATGTCGCCATGAACCGCGCCCACGCTAAAACCGCGCTGTGCTAGCTCGTCTGCGACGGCAGCCGCCGAGCGCTTCGTGCGCGTGAAAATGATGGTGCGCCCGCGACCGTGGGCCTGCAGGATCTTTCCCAGTACCGCAATCTTGTCCATGCGGTGCGCTTGGAAGGTGACCTTGCGTGTGGAGGCATGGGTCTGCTGGGCGTCAGCAGATTCGGCACGGATGTGTACTGGCTGGTCCAAGAAGGTGCGAGCCAGCGTCACGATGGGGCCAGGCATGGTGGCGGAAAAGAGCATGGTCTGGTGCGGGTTGCCGTGCAGCAGGGAGAGAATCTTCTCGATGTCCGGAAGGAAGCCCAAATCCAGCATCTCGTCGGCCTCATCCAATACAAGAACGCTGACCTGATCGAAGGATAAGTGCTTCTTCTGGCAGAGATCGAGGAGGCGGCCCGGGGTGCCCACGACGACGTCCGCGCCTGCCGTGATCTGCTTGATTTGTTCCTCATAGGGGCGACCGCCACACAAGGTGATGACGCTGAGCGGCAGATTCGCGGCAGCGGCCTGCAAGTCCCCGCTGACCTGGATGGCGAGCTCGCGCGTTGGCGCAATGACCAGCGCGCGGGGAGTTCCGTCGAGCTCCGGAATATCGGCATCATCGAAGACGCGATCGAGAAGCGGTACACCGAAGCCGTAGGTCTTTCCCATGCCGGTGCGGGCTTGACCAATGAGGTCCTGGCCATTGAGAGCGATGGGGAGCGTGAGCTCCTGGATGGCGAAGGTGTGCGTAATCCCGTTGTCAGCGAGGGCATCGCAGATCTCTACAGCGACGCCGAGTTCGGCAAAGGTAGGGGATTCGCGGGAATCGCGGGAAGATTTCGGGGCAAGCACACCTTGATAGTAGAGGACGTGGCTATAGTGGGGCCATTAGAGCGCCGGGGGCGCAGGCCTCACGGCACCGATTAATGACAACGATCTAAGGGAGACACACCACATGGACATCAAGTTTGGTTTTGCCGATACCGCCCGCGAACTGGTGATTCACGCCGAAGGCGAGCGTGAGGAACTGACCCAGACCATTAACAACGCCTTGGCGGAGAACTCTACCCTCGAATTGAAAGACACCAAGGGCCGCTCCTACATTGTGCGCACCGAGCGAGTCGTCTACGTAGAAATCGGCACCGCACGCGCCCACACCGTCGGTTTCGCGGGCTAAGTACGCGCGCGCCGTCTCAGCGGGTAGCCTAAATGGCCATGGAGAATCCCGCGGATCTTGGACAGCACCCACAGCGCCTTTCAGCGGTGGAGCGTTTCGCTCGCGAGTATGGCTGGTGGCGCGTGGTGGCGATCCCTGTCATGGTCGTCATCACCGTGTGGGTGCTCGTTGACGTTTTCCGCTCCCCAGCCCAGGAGGCAGAAGTGACGGCGGCAGGGGAGACGTCGACAAGCAGCGCCACCGCAACCCCGTCCCTGCCCAAGGGGCCCGATCCTGCCAACGCCAGTGCGATCGCTGCCGCCAAGGATGGCTTGCCCGCCGGCGGTGCCTTCACGGAGCAAGGTGATGAAACCTACCGCGATGCTGGCCCTTCCACCATGCACGCGGGCAAGGGCGGAAAACAGACCATCCGTTTCTCTGTGGAGATCGAAAACGGCGTGGACACCTCCACCTACGGTGGGGATGCTGCGGTGGTCGCTCTGGTCGACGCCACCCTGTCCGACCCCCGCGGGTGGACCGCCAACGGAGACTTCGAATTCATCCACGTCAAGGCCGAGGACAACCCGGATACGCACATCCGTCTGACCTCACTGGGGACCACGGCGAAGCTGTGTGGTGCGCAGCTGGAATCGGAAACCTCGTGTCACACGACGATTACCGGTGAATCCGCGGTCAACCTCAACGAGTCTCGCTGGGTGCGGGGCGCTGCACCGTTTGAGGGGGATTTGGGCAACTACCGCCAGTACCTGATCAACCATGAGTTCGGCCACGCCATTGGTTACGCGGCCCACCAGCCCTGTGGTGGCGAGGGTAATCTCGCGCCCGTCATGATGCAGCAGACGCTGAGCCTCAACAACGGGAAGCTCTTTGAGAAAGAACCAAACGAGGTGTATCCGGACGAGGACGTCACCTGCGAGCCGAACCCGTGGCCCTACCCGAATCCGGCTAATTCTGATCACGCCAAGCCCGAGTAAGCCGCTCGAAATTTAAGGACTATTTCCCCATGCCACTGCCACCTGAGCCCGTTCTTGCCGCCTTCAACGCCGAGTTCCACCCGCGCCGCACACAGGGAGAGCTCGTGGGGCCTGCCTGGGATAACGGGATTCGCGTCGGGGATATCGTCTTTGCCGAGGCGCGGCCGTGGACTGGTTGGTCCGCCAAGGTACGCGAGAAACTCAGCGTGCCGGGAGCGCGTATCGCCCGCCCGGTTCTGACCGCCGATGGGCGCTACACAGCCGCTGGGTGGAAGGCCACGCAATTCGTGGAGGGCCAGCTGCGAGGTCGCATCGATGAAACCGTGCAGTTGGCGCTGCGCCTTGATGACGCCCTCGATGTGGCCCCGCTGCCCACCATGGACCGACTCGAGGACGTATTTGCGCGGGCGGAGCGGGCCGCGTGGGAGGAGAGCGGCGAAGCTTATTCTGATGCTGAGCTTGCGCACCTCCCGTTGGTCACCGCTCACATGGATCTTCTGGGAACCACCATTTTTTCCGGCGCCAATCCGCCGGCGCTGATTGATGTCGTGCCTTCTGCCGCTCCGCGTCCGGCGGGCTGGACTGCAGCGATAGTCATGGTGGATGGTCTGATTGCGGGGGCGGTGGATGGTGATATTTGCACCCGCTTTGCAGCGGTGCCCGGAATGCAGCAGCTCTTGCTGCGTGCGGTGGCGTATCGCCGTTACGTCAATATCCTGCACCCGCGCTCCAAGGCGACCGTGCGTTCGAACATTGAAAGGGTGGAAGAGGCCCTCGTGTCCGCGGCATCTGACAGACTGTAGGACGTGAAGTACAGCAGCGAATCCCCCACACGTTCCGGCGTCACGCTTCCTCCCTCGCCGGATGTCCGCCTTGTTCCCCGGAACCGCCGGGCCACGTCTCGCACATGGGATGTACCGGTGCCCGCGGAGGGCACGTGGCGGGTGCTCGGCGCGGCCGGGTCTGGAGTATCGAGCCTGCTGATCGACGTGGTCTTGGGCCAGCTCAACGCCGGGGCCGATGCCTCCGGCATCCTCGTCGTCGCCCCGTCCAAGGAATCCGGTTCGCTGCTGCGCCGGGAATTAGCAGAAAACCTCGATGATTATGCGGCGCAAACATCGATGGTGCGCTCGGTGCACTCGTTGGCCTTTGCATTGCTGCGCCAGAGCAGCGAGGAAGAGCTGCGCCTGATTACCGGCGCAGAGCAGGATGCGGTCATCCGCGAGCTGCTCCAAGGCCATGCTGCGGATGGTAGGGGCGCGTGGCCGGAGGAGATGCGGCCGGCCCTGGAGTACGTGGGTTTTGCGCGCCAGTTGCGTGACTTGTTGTTGCGTGCCATCGAACGGGGGCTGGGCCCGACAGAGCTCGAGGAGCTCGGGGAGCGTCATGCTCGGCCCATGTGGACTGCCGCCGGCGAGTTCCTGCGCGAATATGAGCGGACTCAGGCGCTGGCGGGTTCGCATTCCTATTCCGCTGCGGAGCTGGTCAGCCAGGTGCTTTTGCGCCCAGAGCTGTTGCGCCAGCACCCCTGGCACACCATCGTGGTTGATGACGCCCAGCTGCTGGATCCGACCTCCGGCCAGCTTATCGCGGAGTTGGCGAAGACCGCCCGTCTCACCGTGATTGGTGGTGACCCCGACCAAGCAGTCTTTGCCTTCCGCGGTGCTAATTCGGAATTCCTCACCACGTGGGAGGCGGAGAACGAGCTGCGCTTAGACTCGACGCACCGCACTCCCTCCCCGGCCTGCGTGAGCGTCGTGGATTCGCGCGGCACCTTGCGTGATGTCCTGGCCAACACGGTTCGTCGCCGGCACCTCGAGGACGGTGTGGACTGGCGTGATATCGCTGTCATCGTGCGCTCTACCGGGGATATCGGCCCCGCCCGGCGCACGCTGCTGTCTGCTGGCGTGCCGGTGCACATCAACCCCACGGACGTGGTGCTGGCGGAACAGCGCTTGGTCAAGGCGGTGCTTCTGGCTCTGCGTTCCTTGGAGAATGAGCTTGAGCCTGTGGAGCTCGAGGACCTGATTACTGGTCCCGTCGGCGGTGCTGATCCGGTGACGCTGCGGAGGCTCATTCGCGGCCTGCGCCGTTGGAAGCCGGAGCAGCGCGGTATGGATACGCTGCGAGAGCTGCTGGATGGTGAGTTGCCGGACTTCAACAACCTCCTGACAGAGCGCGAAGAAGCGATCCTGGCTCGTATTCGCGGGGTGCTATCCGCCGGGCGCGCGGCCCTGCACGCAGGCGCCGCAGTCGAGGAAGTCCTCTGGGAGGTGTGGCAGGCCACCGGTCTGGACACGCGCCTGCAGGCGGCAGCCCTGCGCGGCGGTGCCGCGGGTTCGCAGGCGGACCGAGACCTGGATGCCATGATGGCGCTGTTCGATGCCGCCGGTGACTATGCCGAGCGCCGCCCGGCGGCCTCCCTAGAGTCCTTCATCCTGCACATCACGGAGCAAGAATTGCCCACCGGCGTGCGAGATCGTCGCTCGGCGCTGCCTGATGCAGTTGAAATCCTCACCGCGCACGGCGCGGTGGGCCGCGAGTGGGACACCGTCATCGTGGCGGGCGTTCAAGAAGGAACGTGGCCCTCGGTAGGAGAGACCGGCTCTCTCTTCGGGCAAGAGGACCTCATCGATTTGCTGGATCGCGGCATCACACCCGGTACCCCAGTCAGCCATGTGTCGGGGCGCTTGGCGGAGGAGCGCCGCCTCTTCCACGTGGCTACCACGCGCCACCGGTGCCGCCTGCTCGTCCTCGCGGTGGATTCGCCGGAGAGCGATGTGGCTGAGGAGCCGTCGCGCTTCATCGATGAGTTCCTGTCCGCCCGCGGTGTCGATGTCCCAGGAGCACAAGCGCGCCGGGAAGCGGGTAAGCGGCTGGCGCGCCAGGCCTGGCCACGCGAGCTGGGCCTCGAGGTTCCGGAACCGAATCCAGTGACGTTGCCCAGTGCGGCTAGTGGGGAGGAAGAGCTCGATCCCCTTGACGTCTCCGTGCTCTCGGTTCCCGCCTTCGTGGCGCAGCTGCGGCGTTGCGCTACCGATCCGGAGACGGGTGAGGCCGAGCGCTCCCAAGCGGTGCGGCAGTTGGCCCGTCTGGCGGAGGCTGGGGTTCCGGGGGCGCACCCAGAGCAGTGGTGGGCCGCCCGCGGCGTCGCCTCGGAGCTGCCTCTGCATGGTTCCAATACCGTGTCGCCGTCCCGGGTCGATGCCCTGCTCACGTGTCCGCTCAACGCGGTGCTCGGGCAGCTCGTCGAGGATGACTCAGCGGATATCAACCTTCTGCGGGGAAATTTGGCGCATGCTTTCCTGGAGGCGCTGGGCCGGGGAGCTGCCGCTGAGCCTGCGAAGCAGCTCGTGGTTGATGCCTTCGCCGCGCTGCTTGATGGCCCCGCGTGGCGCCGCGAGGCTGAGCGCGCGGACTTTGAGCGCCTTATCGACCGCACCCACAGCTGGGTGCTCTCGAGCTCGACGTCACTCGAACCCGTCGGCGTTGAGGTTCCCGTCACCGTGGACATCGGCCTCGATGTCACCATTCGTGGGTTTATCGACCGGCTGGCGAAGGCCGGTGAGGACTATGTGGTAGTGGATCTCAAGACCGGAACAACGGTTCCCTCGAAGGCCAGCGCCCAGGACAATACCCAGCTCATGACGTATCAGCTGGCCCTGGCACACGGTGAACTCGTCACGGCACCAGCGGACTCTGACGGCGAGCCTCAGTCTGTATCCATCCGGACCGGTGCCGGCCTGCCGCGTGGCGGCGGCGTGCTGGTGTACCCGCGATCCAGCGCTGCCTCCGTGTCCACCCGGGAACAAGCGACCAAGCCCCCGGAGGAACTCGAGGAATTTGCGCAGGCGCTACCTGCACTCGTGGCCGAGCTGCGCGGACCGGGGCTGACCGCGCGTGAAAACGCCGATTGTGATCGGTGCCCGATCCGCCCTATTTGCCCTGTGATGAATGAAGGAGCTCTGGTGACCGATGCCTAAGAACACCACCCAACACTTCAGTCCTGAAGAGCTGGCCAGTGCGCTGGGGAAGCCTTTTCCTCCCACCGCAGAGCAAGCCGCAGTCATCGACGGTCCACTCGGGCCGAAACTTGTCGTGGCCGGCGCGGGCGCTGGTAAGACGGAGACGATGGCCTCGCGCGTGGTGTCGCTGGTCGCAAACGGGTTGGTGCGGCCCGAGCAAGTCCTGGGCCTGACCTTTACCCGCAAGGCAGCCCAGCAGCTGGAGCAGCGCATCCGCCGCCAGTTGCTGACCCTGCGCTCCTCAGGAATCCTTGCTCCGGGCAGCCCAGCGGCAGAGGCAGTGGAGAATATCGCGCCTAACGTCTCCACCTATGACTCCTACGCGGGTGATCTGGTCCGCGAGTATGGCTTGCTCATGCCGGTGGAGCCGAATGCCCGCATTATCACTGAGGCGGAGCGCTATGCCATCGCCCACGAGGTCGTCAGCAACTACACGGGCTCGCTGAGCACCGATAATGCAGTGGCCACGGTCACCGCCACCTTGCTCAAACTGGCAGAGACCATGGACGGGGAGCTCAAGGATCCCCATGATCTGTATGAGCACGAGGACATCTTCCGCAAGACCGCTGAGGACCTAGAGAAGAGCAAGAGGACCAGCAGTGAGTACAGCCAAAAGCTGCAGGGATACCTGGATACCCAACGCCTGCGCCTGGAGTACCTGCCCTTGGTGGAAGCACTGAAGAAGGAACAGGCGGAGCGGGGCGTCATCACCTTCGGCGAGCAGATGTCCATCGCTGCCACCCTGGCCAAAAACTTCCCCCTCTTGGGCGAGCAACAAAGCGCGCGGTATCGCGTGGTCATGCTGGATGAGTACCAGGACACTTCCCACGCGCAGCGCATCCTGCTGCGTTCCCTCTTCGGTGGTAAGCGCGAGGGGCTCTCGGTTACCGCGGTCGGTGACCCCATGCAGTCCATCTATGGCTGGCGCGGGGCGACGGCGGAAAACCTCGAGGCCTTCGTCACGGACTTCCCGCAGGCTGACGGCACCCCGGCGCCCAAAGACCAGCTGACCACCTCCTGGCGCAACCCCTCGACGGTGCTGGGAATGGCCAATGACGTGGCCTCGAAGCTCTTCTCCGAAAGCCCGGGTGAGCGGCCGGTGGATGAGCTATCGCCGAAGCCCACCGCGCCGGCAGGCACGGTGGAGCTGGGCTATTTCGCCTCCGAAGATGAGGAACGAGACTTCATCGCAGAGCACCTGCGTCAGCTCTATGAGTCCACGCCGGAGGGTGAGGACTTCAGCGCCGCAGTACTCGTGCGCACCAATAAACAGTCGCCGTTGATCGCCGCGGCCCTGGACAAGGCCGGGGTCCCCAACGAAATCTTTGGTCTCGGCGGGCTGCTCTGGCAGCCGGAGATCCAAGACCTCGTAGCGGTGGCCACCTTGCTGGTGCGTCCGCAGGACACCGCGGCGGCGCTGCGCGTGCTGACCGGGCCGATGTGCGGCCTAGGTATCGCCGACATCCAGGCGCTGCATTCGCGTCAGCGCAACCTTGCCGGTGCTGCGGAGGGGCGCACACGCTGGGAGGGCGGTGATCCCCTGGAGCACCTGGCTACCCAAATCGAGGACATCACCGCAGAGGGGCCTGACCAGGTGCTGGGGCTTGCCGACGCCCTCGCAGACCTCGGCGAACGCGAGCGCTACAGTGCCGAAGGCCTAGAGCGCATGGAAGAGGTTTCCTCCAAGCTGCGCTACCTCCGCACCTATTCCCTGGGAAAGTCGCTCAACGACATTGTCGCCGATATTGAGTTGCTCTTTGGTCTGCGTACCGAGGTCTTAGCCTCCGGGAAGCCAGGCGGGGCAACACACCTCGACGCCTTCGCCGACGTCGTCGCTGGTTTCCACGGGGAGGGCCTAGCCGGGCTCCTGGACTATCTTGAGCTGGCTAAGGAGAAGGAAGACGGCCTTGAGTTGGGAGAGGTCCCGCTCGTGCGCAACCGCGTCCACATCATGACGGTGCACAAGGCTAAGGGCTTGGAATGGGAACACCTCTGCGTGGCACACGCGGATTCCACAAGCTATAAGGCGCAGGCGGAGACTTTCCTGACCAAGATCGAAAAAGCACCGGGTGATGAGGATGTCATCGATGTCCCCGAGGACGCGGTGACACGCTCCGACTTCGACAAGGCGTGTGAGGCTTTCAAGGAACAAAACCGCGAGTTCCAAGCAGAGGAAGCAGCCCGCCTGTTCTACGTGGCAATGACCCGCACCGAGTCCACCCTGACGGTGACTGGCTCCGGAACCAATAAGGCGAAGGGCAAGAGCAAGAAGGGCCCGTATTCCTACCTGCAACTGCTGGCGGATAAGCACCCAGAGCTCGTCGTCCACTGGGAGGTCCCCGAGAACCCCGTGGAAGACGAAGAGCGTTCTGTTACGGAGGCCTCCTTCCCTGCACTAACCCCGCAACCGGAAGCGCTCAAGGCCGCAGACGCGGTGCGCGCGGCAATGGAGAACCTGCCACCGCTGCGCGATGGCGAGGTCTTTGGACTCTGGGAGCAGGAGGCGAGCGCGCTCATCGAGGAACACAAAGCCCTCCAAGCCCCGGTGGTCGATGTGGAGCTGCCTGGCGAGTTGACAGCCTCCGACATGGTGGCGATGTCAGCGGATCCCACTCAGTTTGCCCGCCGCCAGCGCCGCCCCATTCCCTTCAAACCTAACTCCTATGCCAAGCGCGGCACCGCCTTCCACGCCTGGCTGGAGGATCGGTTTGGGGCGCCCGCCTTGCTGGGGGAGGACGAGCTGCCCGGCTCCCACGATGAGCCGGACCACGACCTGGAATCACTCAAAGAGTCTTTCCTAGATTCGGAGTGGGCGCAGCGCACACCTGCCTATGTGGAAGCGCCTTTTGAGATCACCATTGGGGACTCGGTCGTCCGCGGCCGCATGGACGCGGTCTTCCAACAACCGGATGGTTCCTGGCTCATCGTGGACTGGAAGACTGGCCGCCGCCCGCAGGGCGCTGCACTGAACTCGGCGCAGATTCAGCTCGCCGTGTATGCGGAGGCATGGCGGCGTATTCACGGCGTGGAGACCGTCCGCGCGGCGTTCTTCTATGTGCATGAGAACTACCTTTTGGAGCCGGATGACTTGCCCACTGGAGCACGGCTGGCTGAGCTTTTAAGCTCTGCAGTTTCCACGCCACCAGGGTTGAGTCTAAGGTAGTCTCACGAGGAAATCCGCATCATCTAGGGAGGTTGGCGCTTCGTGCCCAAGCACTTAAGAAAACGCATTACGTCGCGTTTTTTATCGCAGGTTGAGCTGACCTCGCAGCCTGACCACGCGTTGCTCGATGTCATCACGATTCCGCGCACGCAAAGCACCAGCCCGTGGAAGCAACTGGCGCGCCGCGTGATATGGGCCATGGGGCTGATGGTCTTTGTCACCATCATCGTCTTTTTCGACGGTGACGGGTATAGCGAGGATTTGTCTTTCTTGGATGCGGCTTATTACTCGGCGGTGTCGCTGACCACTGTGGGCTACGGCGATATTGTCCCTGTGACTCCCACCGCGCGCTTCATTAACCTTATTATCGTTACCCCGGCCCGCCTGCTCTTCCTTGTTTTGTTGGTCGGTGCTACCTTGTCGGTTCTGACGGATCGAGCCCGTCGCACGTTTGAAATCCAGAATTGGAGAAAGCAATTGCGTAACCACACCGTCGTCATCGGCTATGGCACCAAGGGCGCCGGTGCGGTCGCCGCGCTGATCGCCGACGACGTCCCCGCCTCCCAGATCGTTGTTGTTGATAACAACCGTGCAGCCTTGGCCAGTGCCGAGCACCACGGCCTCGTCACCATCTATGGCTCCGGAACCAAGCAGGACGTCCTGCGCATCGCCGGCGCGCAGCATGCATCCTCCGTAGTGGTGACTCCGTCCACGGACGATACCGCGGTGCTGTGTACGTTGTCCGTGCGCGAGCTTAACCCTAAGGCCAAGGTGGTCGCGTCTGTGCGTGAATCTGAAAACCGCCACCTTCTCCTTCAATCCGGCGCTGATTCGGTGGTGACCTCGGCGGAGACGGCCGGCCGCCTCCTGGGCCTCGCTACCGTAACGCCAACCGTGGTGGAGATGATGGAGGATCTCCTCTCACCAAATGAGGGTTTCTCCGTGGCGGAGCGCGCGGTGCGCGAATTCGAGGTGGGCTCCAACCCGCGCCACCTCGCTGACATTGTCCTGGCCGTCTTGCGCAACAACGAGCTGCACCGCGTCGACACGGCAGATGCGTACGCGCTCAAGCCCGGTGACCGCCTGCTCTACATCAAGCACGAGATGCAGCAGGCCGCGGAAGATTCCGATGAAGACGAGGACGAAGGCAACTAATGTTCCTTCCTGTCACCGAGACCGGCCGCGTCCCGGTTACGCCACAGGGCCAGCCGGTCTTTCTGGCTGAGCCGGCGGGGGACATCGTGGTCACGGCCGGGGCCATCCATGCTTTCCTACTGGGCACCGAGGCCGCCGAGCGGCTCGGCTCGCTGCGTGATGCCACCTTCTTTAACGGTCAGCGCGACATCCTCAAAGCCCTGCACCTGATCCGTAACCGTCGGGAAGCGCGCTTTGATCCGCGCAGCGGCCGCGAGCTGTCTTATCCTGCGCCCGGGGCGGTGGGGCGCGACGGCGAGCGCCTCGTCTTCCCACGCCTTGATCCCGCCGTCATCGGTATTATCCGTCACGCAGACTCGGACCAAATCCTGTTGGCTCGTAACCGCCACCGTCCTAACTTCTTCTCCTTGATTGCCGGCTATGTGGATCCCGGTGAGACCCTCGAAGAAGCGATGATCCGGGAGGCACTGGAAGAGACCGGCCGCCGCGTGGAGTCAGTCAAGTACTGGGGTTCACAGCCGTGGCCGCCGAGCGGTTCGTTGATGGTGGGCTTTTCCGCGGTCACGGAGGATGTCCAGCCCGTGTGCGATACTGACGACGAGCTCGCTGAGGTGCGGTGGGTGTCCCGCGCCGAGCTTCCAACAATGACCATTGCCCGCCAGGGCTCAATTGCACACACGATGATTATGGAGTGGTTCCACGGTGATGAGACCGGATCTGTCCCTGCTCGATGAAGACCAACGGGCCGCCGCCACGGCGCCGCGCGGCCCGGTCTGCATCCTGGCCGGTGCCGGAACGGGCAAAACTCGCACGATCACCTATCGCATCGCCCACATGGTGGATCAGGGCTTCGTCAACCCGCAGCGTGTTCTGGCCGTCACTTTTACCTCTCGTGCCGCGAGTGAAATGCGCGAGCGTCTCAACCAGATGGGTGTCGGGGGAGTGCAGGCTCAAACCTTCCACGCCGCGGCGCGCCGCCAACTGAAGTACTTCTGGCCGCAGGTCGCCGGGGATCTGCCGTGGCAGCTCATCGATAATAAGTTCAGCCTGGTTGCACGTGCGGTGCGTTCGCTTGGTCTGGACAATAACAAGGACACCATCCGTGACTTCCTGGGGGAAATCGAATGGGCCAAGTCCTCACTGATCAGCCCCGAGGGTTATCCCGGCGTCATCGAATCCACGGACCGCGAGGCGCCGGGGGACCCGGCCAAGGTGGCGGAGGTCTTTCGCCGCTATGAGGACATGAAAGCTACCCCGGATCTCATGTACCTCGATTTCGATGATTTGCTCATGCATATCGCCGGCGCCATCGAGAACGTTCCTTCGGTGGCGGAGGTCTTCCGTGAGCAGTACCGCACCTTTGTCGTCGATGAGTACCAAGACGTGACGCCGCTGCAACAGCGCGTGCTGGAGGCCTGGCTGGGGCAGCGCGATGATCTGACGGTCGTGGGCGATGCTAACCAGACCATTTACTCCTTCAACGGGGCTTCCCCGGAGTACCTGCTGAATTTTTCTCGCACCTATCCGCAGGCCACGGTGGTAAAGCTGCAGCGAGATTACCGCTCCACTCCGCAGGTGACGGATTTGGCCAACGAGGTCATCTCGAAGGCCACGGGCCGCGCGGCGGGGACCCGCCTGGAGCTGCAAGGTATGCGCGAGCCTGGCCCCGAGCCCACTTTTAAGGCCTATGAGTCTGAGGAGATCGAAGCCAAGGAGGTCGCGGGCCAGGTTCTGACTTTGCTCAACCAGGGCGTGAAGGCTTCCGAAATCGCAATTCTCTACCGCATCAACGCGCAATCAGAGCAGTTTGAGCAGGCGCTTGCCGACGCCGGAGTGGTCTACCAAGTCCGCGGCGGCGAGGGATTCTTCCGCCGCCCAGAGATCTTGGAGGCCATCCGCGTGCTCATCGCTGCCACGCGCCGTGATGATCTGCCGAATGATCCTGTGGCCGTGGCACGTGCGGCCTTCGTGGAGCTGGGGCTGTCCGCCACGGAGCCGCAGGGCGCGCAGGCGCGTGAGCGCTGGCAGTCGCTCACGGCGTTAGTGGATCTCATCGCGCAGATCGTGGAGGACCACGAAGGGATCGACCTGCCTGGCGTGCTGGGGGAGCTGCACCGCCGATCCGAAAACAAGCACAACCCCACGATGGAGGGCGTGACCCTAGCGACCATCCACGCTGCCAAGGGCTTGGAGTGGGATGCGGTCTTCCTCGTTGGCCTCACCGAAAAACTCTTGCCCATTAACCACGCCATCAAGGCCGGCGATGAGCACGTGGAGGAGGAGCGCCGGCTGTTCTATGTCGGCATTACCCGTGCGCGCGAGCACCTGGCTTTGTCGTGGGCGTTAGCCAAGACGACCGGTTCGCGGGCTTCGCGTGAGCGAACTCGCTTCCTTGACGGCGTGGTGCCGGGAATCGAGGAGAGCCAGTCATCGAACCGTCGCTATCGCCCGCGCCGCTGCCGCGTGTGCTCGGGCCAGCTCAGCAGTCCCGCCGAAAAGGTTCTGGGGCGCCACGAGTGGTGCGAATATGAGGGCGATGAGGATGTCTTCAACGCGCTGCGCGCCTGGCGCGCGTCCGTTGCTAAGGACTCCCAGGTTCCTGCCTACGTCGTGTTTTCCGATGCCACCCTGCAAGCCATCTCGGAGGCGCTTCCCGCCAGCGAGGCCGAGTTGCTCGACATCTCCGGGGTAGGCCCCTCCAAGCTGGAGCGCTACGGCGCGGAGGTGTTGCAGATCATCGCCTCTACCCGGGGTTAGGCACCGGCGCAGAACGTACAGCGTGGGTGCTCCATCAACAGCCGGTGTTGCTCGATCCCGTAGGGGTCTATCTCCTTAAGCTCCCCGGCTAACGGCTTGCCGCCGGGAGCCCCGGGCGGGGCGGGCCTTCCCAAAAGGCGGCGGATGGTGACCACAGCATGCATCACTATTGCGGTGCGCACGATCGGATCCCCCGGCGGTTCTACCGCGGCGGCGCGGCGCGCCACCTCGTGCCACTGCTCGTCCGCATCGATGCGGTGCAGATGCGCGCACAGTGGGCAAGGCCCCGCGCCGGCTACGCGGACCGGACCGATGATGCCGCGGGCATCCAGCATCGATACCGGTAGCCACGTCGCCGAGGATTTGTGCAGGGCTTGTGCCCATTCCGTCGCGCCGTCCAACATGTCGACGGCCACGATCGGCAGGTACCCGGCCACGTTCGCGATGTACTCGGAGGGTGTTTCGCTGTGGAGAGGGGAGCGGGGCTGGAAGGAATCGTTAAGGAGGACATCGCGCAGCTCATTGGCGAGGGCCGACGTACCCAGCACGGCCACGCGCTGGGGCTGGGGCGCTGGCCATAGAACGCGGTAACTGATCAGATCATCAACCAGGCTGCGGGCAGCGGACGGGCTCGTGCCCGTATTCTCGATGGATTTTTCAATGGTTTGCCGGGTCAGCGGGGTGCGCAACCGGTTGAGCAGGCGTGCCAGTTGCGGGTGGGCCTCGAACACGCCGACGCGCGTGGCATCCATGCCACACTGGAGCATTCCGGGTTCGCGCTCCAGGATTGTGGTTTCCGGCGCCAGCATGTACGTCTGTGCAGACATGGTTTCCTCCCCGTTGATGACCCACCCCAGCTGTGCTTAGCCATCATTGCACCACAGGTAGAATGCCCTGTCATGTCGAGCAATCCCGAGGTCCGTGTCATCCGCTCCGCCCGGCGCCGTCGCACCGTTCAAGCCCGCGTTGTTGATGGCGTTCTCGAGGTGCGCATTCCTGCCTGGATGTCGGCAGCAGAAGAGCAGAAAGCGGTGGATGAGATCGTGGCGAAGGTGCGTAAGAAGCACACCTCGTCGCAGCGTTCCGATGCCTCTCTCGCTGCCCGCGCATGCACCTTGAACACTCGCTATTTGGAAGACCGCGCCACGGTGGGATCCATTCGGTGGGTCAGCAACCAAAAATCCCGTTGGGGTAGCTGCACTACCTCAACGGGCGATATTCGGATTTCTGACCGGCTGCAGGACGTCCCCGACTATGTGCTCGATGCGGTCATCATCCACGAGCTGACGCACACCTTCATCCCGGGTCATGGTCCGGACTTCTGGGAGTGGGCTGACCGCGCGCCCAAAGCAGAGCGCGCGAAAGGATACCTTGAGGCTTACCAGCGTTTCCGCTAGTTCTCTTCTTCCGGCCCGTCCTCTTTGTCCTCGCCGCCGTCGGCGTCTGTGTCCTCACCAGTGCTGTCGCTGGTGTTATCGCTGGCATTGTCACCGGAATCCTGTTGGCGGAGCATCTCCTCCAGCTTGGAGAATTCTGCCTCAAAGCCCTCATCAGGGGTGTCATCGAGCAAACCGTCGATGAAGGACGCCGGGTTCTCCAGGTGCTCGGCCGTGGGCAGAAGATCCGGGTGGTCCCAGGCGGAATCGCGCTTATCGGAGCCTACCGCGACGGTGGCGCGGCGCCAGAGTTCAGTGGCGGCCTCCACCTTCGGGGCGTTGAGCTCGATGCCGACAACTTGGGAGAAGGCCTTCTCCGCGGAGCCGCCAGTGGAGCGGCGGTGCGCCCACGCTTCAGTCATTGCTTTCGTGGACGGGATGCGCTCTCCGAGTGCTTCGGTCACGACGTGCTCTACCCAGCCCTCGACGAGTGCCAAGAGGGTCTCCAGGCGGGAAGCCGCGCCCGCGTTGCGAGAGGTGATCCGCGGGGACAGGTCCATGCCTTGTAGCTTGCTCATCGCGTCCTGGATGGCCTGCGGGTCGCCGGATTCCAGGTTGAGCTCGCGGGTAGCTTCCTCGATGTGGGAGGTATCAATAACCAAGCCCATGGCGTATTCCTCAACGGAGGAGACGAGGCGCTCGACCAGCCATGGCACATGCTTGAACAGGCGCTGGCGGGCAGCTTCACGGGCCCCAATGTAGACGAGCACCTCCTGGCCCGGAACGTTGAGATCACGCGCGATGGCCTGAATATTGTGCGGCAAGAGTGCGGTGGTGCTTGCTGGGGAGACCGGCAAGCCGAAATCAGAACCGGTCAATGCCTGCGCAGCCAGATCACCTAGGGCGTGGCCCAGCTTCATACCGAAGTTCATGCCGGACATCGAGTTCATCATCGAAGTCATCGGGCCCATCATCTCGCGGGCCTCCTCCGGCAAGGATTCCAGCTGCGCGGAGTTCATGTGCTCCGCCACCGGGGTGACCATGCGCTGCCACATCGGCAGGGTCGAATCCAGCCACTGCGCGGAATTCCAGGCAGTGACGGTGCCGGATGCGGTGGGGAGAATCGTGGCATCATCCAGCCACAGTTCCGCCAGCCTCACGGCTTCTTGCACGGCGGTGCGGTCCTGCTCGCTGACCTCTTTATCGCCGGAGATCTGCTGGTGCGCGATGCGCTTGGCCAAGTCATAGTTGACCGGGCCGGAACCCTCCGGGGAATTCATGGAGGAGCCCATGCCGGACAGCATCTGGCCGAACTGATTCAATAGGTCTCCTAGGCCACCGTTGCCCGCGCTGAAGCCGAAGGCGCCGAACGGGTTCTGGTCGCGACGATCGTTATCATCGTCATCGTCGTTATTGGGGAAGGAAAAACCGAATCCGTTGCTCATGGGGCCTAATCTACTAGGTTTCCTAGCGCGGATTCTAGGACCACGGCAACGCTGAGAGCGAACAAGCATCACGAGGCTGTAGGCTGATCCTCCGTGAAATCTTCGCAGAACCCCCGAACTCGCCGCCTGTCCACCCTGACGTGGGGAGCCATTCCGGTGGTGTTGACGGGAGCCCTGCTCAGCGTTGACCACATCCCCGGTACCGACATCACCCTGTCGGTGCCGTACGCCGCCGAAGGACCAGGTCCGACCGTGGACACCTTGGGTGAAGTGGAGGGAGAACCGGTGGTCAACGTCGAGGCCCCAGAAACGTTCCAGCCGCAGGGGCATCTCAACATGACGACGGTCTCCGTGCGCACCAATATGACGTTGGCTCAAGCTTTGGGGCGGTGGCTTTTCACCGATGACACCATCGTCCCCATCGACAGCGTCATCCCGCAAGGCAAGACGGATGAGGAAGTTCAGGAAGCCAATCAACAGGCTTTTACCCAGTCTGAGTCAGCGGCCACCGTCGCCGCCATGAACTACCTGCACAAGCCCGTGCGTATCGAGGTAGCACAGGTGCTCGACGACGGCCCCGCAGCGGGCGCGCTTGACGACGCCGACATCATCACCGCCGTCAACGGCGACAAGGTCACGGAGCCTGGCCAGGTACAGGAGAAGATCCGCGCTCTTAAGCCCGGCGATGAAGTGAAGCTGGGGATTATTCGCAAGGGCGAGGAAAAGACTGTCCGGGTCACCCTCGGCTCTCACCCCGAGCAGGAGGACGTGGCCCTGCTAGGCATCCTTATGACCTCGGTGCCCACCGAAGACATCACGGTGGATTACAACCTGCAGGACATCGGCGGCCCCTCGGCTGGCATGATGTTTACCTTGGCGGTGATTGACAAGCTCTCTAGTGAGGATCTCACCGGCGGCCGGTTTGTCGCCGGCACCGGCACTATTGGTGAGGACGGCGAAGTCGGCCCCATTGGCGGTATCGTCCACAAGGTCCACGCAGCGCAGGAAGCGGGCGCCGAACTATTCCTCGCCCCAGCCGACAACTGCGCGGAGGCGGTCAGCCGCGATACTGGGGACATGGTGGTGGCCAAGGTCCACACGCTGGACGATGCCATCGAGGCCATGCAGGACTTTGCGGAGGGCAAGCCCGTCGAGACCTGCGAAGGTTAGACCTTACACCAAGCCAAGCTCCTTGAGGCGCTCCTCCGGATCGTCCTGATCCGTGGAGATCATCTGCTGCATGATGAGGCCCTCATCGTTGTCAACGACGGTGAGGATGGCCGTGTTGCCCAGCATGGACCAGCCCACGACGCGGTTGCCGCTGTCCTCGATGACGCGGGAGCTGCGCAGCTCGGTGAGCACCTGGGTGGTCTGGGAAGCCTTGGTCTTGGACTTGAAGAACTGGAACTGTCCCACCTCGGAGCCGGAGCAGTTGAAAGAATCCGTCACGCCATTGGGATCGCAGCGGTCGAACTGCGCGAAGATCTCTTCCGGCACGAGGCCACCGAAGATCTTATAAGCCTGCTCCACAGAGTCGGTGAACTTGCCGCTGGGCTCCGCGGACTCGCTGGCGTCCTTGTCTTTGTCTTTGCGGTCGGCGTAGCTGCGGGTTGAGGATTCATCCTCCGCCTCCGAGCTGTCTGCAGACTCGGAGGTGGCGGGAGTAGTCGTCTCGGATTCCTCAGCGGAGGTTGCCGGGGCCGGGGCGCTGGTCTTCTCCGCGGCGGCGGTCGTTGCTTCGCTCGCAGGCGCTGGTTCAGGGGAGGGGGCATCGTCCTTCCCACATGCGGAGAGCAGGCAGCCGGTGGCAAGCACGGCCGATGCTGCGGCGGTGAAGCGGGATGTCAAGCGCACGAGAGACTCCTCTATCAATTGCGTGCCCAGCCCTGAGAGCTGAGCGCTAATGGCCACTGCAGTCTGAGTTTAGTCGATTAGAGCATTTCCTCCGGATCTTGCTCCAACCCGTAGCGCAGTGCAGCGATGACCCCAGGCGCCACATTCGGTCCGCCACGCAGTTGGATATCGTCCTCCGCGAAGGGGCCGGCCTCCGCCAGCTCTTCCTCGGTGGGGCGTAGCTGCAAAAGCGTGAGCTCGGCGCCATCGTCGTCGAAACTCTCCGCATCGGCTGTGGAGCTTCCGTCCAGGGCGGTGGCTCGCAGGACTCCGGAGAAGAGGCGGGCGGGACGGGCGTCGCCAAGCGCGGCGTCCGAGGTGTCCTTAAACATGATCTCCTGTGCCAGAATGACGCCGGCGATCTCTCGCGGCCATGCTAGCCGCGAGACGTAGTCCGCGAGGTGCTCCGAGCCCGGTTCGATGCCTTCCGGCAACTCTTGCACCACGAGGGTGAGGGAAGAGGAGTCATCGACGTCCCCAAGTTGGGCGGCCACCAGCTCAGTGGGGACGAGAGCGAAAAGGGTAGGAGGTGCATCCCAGCCTTCGGCGTGGATGAAATCCACGGCCTCGCGCATGGCCTTGTTGAGCGCGCGGTGTACAGCAGGCTGGGAGGAAGGTTGGGAACTCATAAGCGTCCTTGTTCGTTGACGGTCATAGTGCTTCTCTAGACTAGAAGCTTGATACCTCTATATTCGCACGACACTTGATTGGAGCTGGAGTTGGCTTCCGGACTCAACCGACCCACCGCCCCGATGAAACGTCCGCCCAAATTTCTCTCGTGGGTTGTCGCCATCATCGCGGTCCTCTTGTTCATTGGCCCCATGTTGGTGGGCTTCTATACGGATTGGAAGTGGTTCGGCGCGATTGAGTACCGCGGGGTCTTCACCAAGACCCTGATCACGCGCATCGTTCTCTTCGTCCTCTTCGGCCTCGTGGCAGCGGCTGTTACCTACGTAGCGGGCCTGATTGTGTGGCGGGGGCGCGGCGATTCGATGGACATGGCGGACTTCAATTCCCCTGTCTATCAGTACCGTAAGTCCATTGAGAGCACGATGAGTGTCTTCCTCAAGGTCATCCCGGTCCTCGTCGGCGTTGTCTCTGGACTGTTGGGGCAGGCAAATTGGCGCACCGTCATGCTCTTCCTCAATTCTCATGACTTTGGGGTGACGGACCCGCAGTTCAACCACGACCTTGGCTTCTACGCATTCCGCTTGCCGGTGTGGTCAATACTGGTCAACGCGGCTTCCATGCTGGTCGCAGTGTGCTTCCTCATTGCACTCGTGGGGCATTACATCCTTGGTGGCATTCGCTTGGGCAATCGCGCCGCCGGCGTGCGTGGTTCGCTGTCGAAAGCAGCGCGTACACAGCTCGCAGTAACCGGTGGTATTTGGATGCTGCTCCAGGTGGCCGGCTACTGGCTGGGGCGTTACGAGTTGCTGTATAACCAGCATTCGTTGTTTACGGGTGGTTCCTACACGGATATCAATGCCTACCTGCCGGCAAAGATTATTCTCATGATCATCGGCGTGTTCGTGGCCGTGGCCATTTTCTCTGCCGTCGTTATCAAGGACCTGCGCATTCCGGGCCTGGCCGTAGTTCTCATGGTGCTGTCCTCCTTGGTCATTGGCCAGGGCTGGCCGCTCATCATGGAGCGCTTCTCCGTGAACCCGAACCGTCAGGCTAAAGAGGCTGAGTCCATCTCCCGCAACATCGAGTCCACCCGTTTTGCCTATGGCCTCACCGATGACAAGGTGACCTACGAGGAGAACTGGGGCGCGGAGGACGTCGCCGATGACAAGGTCGCCTCGGATGACTCCACCATCTCTAACCTGCGCTTGCTGGACCCGGATATCTTGGCGCCGACGTTTACCCAGATGCAGCAGCTGAAGAACTTCTACGGTTTCCCAGAGACGCTGGCGATGGACCGCTATGAAATCGACGGCGAACTCCGTGACTTCGTGGTTGCTGCCCGCGAGCTGGATCCGAATGAGCTGCAAGAAAACCAGCAGAACTGGATCAATCGCCACACCGTCTATACGCACGGCAATGGCTTTATTGCGGCGCAGGCGAACACGGTCGATGAGGTGGCTCGTGACGCCGGTTCCGCCCGCGGTGGTTTCCCCATCTTCACGGTGGCTGACTTGCAGACCCAGGCGGGTAAGGACGCCGAGGGTGAGGGCGAAACCAAGAATGCTGAAGAATCCCTCGGCATCAAGGTCGACCAGCCGCGAACCTACTTCGGCCCGGTTATCGCTAGCGCGCAGGATGGCATGGACTACGCCATCGTGGGCAAGACTGGTGATGAGGCCGTCGAGTATGACACCGACACGTCCACCTATACCTATGACGGCAAGGGTGGCGTCGACATCGGCAACATCGTTGACCGCGCTGCCTTTGCTCTGAAGTATCAGGAGCTCAACTTCCTGCTGTCGGACCGCGTGGGGCCGGAGTCCAAGCTGCTTTATGACCGCGACCCGCGCGAGCGCGTGGAAAAGGTTGCTCCTTGGCTGACGACGGATTCCTCCACCTACCCGGCGGTTATCGACGGCCGCATCAAGTGGATCGTTGACGGCTACACCACCCTGGATTCCCTGCCGTATTCCCAGCGCACCTCCCTGACGGAGACCACCCAGGACGCGCAGAATCCGACGGGCACGACGCAGCGCCTGGTCAATGATCAGGTGGGCTATATCCGTAACTCGGTGAAGGCGACTGTCGACGCCTACGATGGCACCGTCGATCTCTATGAGTTCGACACCGAAGACCCCGTGCTTAAGGCATGGGAGGGGGTCTTCCCGGGCGTCGTCAAGCCCGAGTCGGAGATCTCCGATGAGCTGCGTCAGCACATGCGTTACCCGGAGGACATGTTCAAGGTGCAGCGCAACCTGCTGGCCAAGTACCACGTGGATGACCCGGGCGTCTTCTTCAACAACGATGCCTTCTGGTCCGTGCCGGAGGACCCGACCGCCGGCGAGTCCCAGGGCTTGAACCAGCCGCCGTACTACGTGCTGGCTTCCGACCCGGAGACCAACAAGCCGAGCTTCCAGCTCATCACCTCTTACCGCGGTCTGAACCGTCAGTTCCTCTCTGCGCACATGGCGGTGTCCTCGGACCCGGATACCTACGGTGATATCACCGTGCGCGTGCTGCCGACGAATACCCAGACCCAAGGTCCGAAGCAGGCGCAGGACGCCATGATGTCTTCTGACCAGGTGGCTCGTGACCGCACGCTGTGGCAGGGTTCGAATGATCTGAAGAACGGTAACCTGCTGGCCCTGCCGGTGGGTGGGGGAGAGATCCTCTACTTGGAGCCGATCTACTCGCAGCGTAAGGGCCAGGAATCTGCGTTCCCGAAGCTGCTGCGCGTGCTGGTGTCCTACAAGGGCCGCGTGGGCTATGCGCCGACGATTGGTGAGGCCCTAGAGCAGGTCGGCATCGACCCGAAGGCCGCCCAGGACATCACCGAGATTGAGGGTGACTCCGGCAAGCAGACGGAGAAGGATGACGAGGAGGCCAATGCCGCCGATAAGAAGGACGAAGAGAAGGACTCTGAGTCTTCCGCACCGGCCTCCGCTCCGAAGGCATCTGACGAGGGCGAGGCTATCGACGCCATCAACAAGGCTCTCGATGGTGTGGACAAGGCCAAGAACGGCTCCTTTGAGGAGTATGGCAAGGCCCTGGACGAGCTGGACAAGGCGGTAGAGGACTACCGCTCCCTGCAGTCTCAGTAAGTCCGGATAGGCGCCAGCGAAAAACTCGGCGCCTCACCTATGAAATGGCGCCTGCCCAGGGGATTTGGGTAGGCGCCAAGGTGTCTGTATAGTTACATCCGTCGCCAGCACACGGGACAGTGTGCAGAGCGCTTGATGTTTGGAAGTACATCTCGACGCGGGGTGGAGCAGCTCGGTAGCTCGCTGGGCTCATAACCCAGAGGTCGTAGGTTCGAATCCTGCCCCCGCTACCAACTTCCGACCCCTACCAGGGAATATCCTGGTAGGGGTCTTCTTCATTTTGTACTGAAATCGCCACTTGGTGCACTAGATGGTGCACTGGGCTCAAAATCCGGCTTAAGGGACATTTCGTGTGGATTTGCGGC